>JBDSEW010000120.1:0-5694 GCA_039919825.1 Chitinophagales bacterium
CTGCTTCGCTGTAATAAAACCGATAACAATAAATTCAATGCCGGCGGCCAGGGAGGCATTATCGAAAAACTGGACTGGAACAGCAATGTGCTATGGTCATATGAAATTTCTGATCTTAATAATTGCCAGCACCATGATGCCATACAATTGCCAAATGGAAATATTGTTACTATCGCTTGGGAAAGTCATACGAAGATAGACGCACAGAACAATGGCCGTGTCACGCTGGGAAGTGAAATGTGGTCTGAAAAAATTGTAGAGATTCAACCGGTTGGTACGGATTCAGGAATTATTGTCTGGCAGTGGCGGGCATGGGATCATTTGATTCAGGATGCAGACATCACAAAATTAAATTATGGAGTTGTGGCCGATCATCCTGAACTACTGAATATCAATATTGGAACCCTTAGCGCTGCTACTGCGGATTGGCTTCATTTTAACAGCCTCGATTATAATGCAGTATTGGATCAGATCATGGTAGGTAGTCATGAAATATCTGAAGCATATATCATCGATCACAGCACCACGTTGGAAGAAGCTGCTACACATTCCGGTGGCAATTCAGGTCGTGGAGGAGATTTAATGTACCGTTGGGGCAATCCTCAAAACTACCAGCGCGGAACTACTGACGATCAAAAGTTTTTTGAGCAGCATAACTTGCATTGGATTTCAGCAGCAGGAAAAATATTATTGTTCAACAATGGTATTGGCCGTCCGGGTGATGACTATTCAACAGCGGAAACATTTACCCTTCCTGCAATGGTCGGGAATAACTATCCGATAGAAACAAATGCTGCTTACGAACCCCAAACGCAGGATTGGATCTATAAAGCAGATCCTCCAGGTTCATTATTTTCTATAGTACAAGGAGGTGCGCAACGATTGCCAAACGGAAATACACTTATCTGCAATGGAACATCCGGAGAATTTTTAGAGATTGATTCAGCAGGAAATAATTTATGGAAGTACATCAGCCCCGTTGATAAAAATCACATTCTGGAACAGGGCGACCTCACTCTTTTGAATGATTGTTTTCGCGCTACCTATCTTCCTTTTTATTATCCGGGTTTTGCAGGAAACCTGCTGACGCCAGGTCAGCCAATAGAACTGAATCCCAATAGCTATGACTGCGAAAATCTGCCTGATAATGTTGCTGTCACCGAACTGATTGAGAAAAATCCAGTCGTTTATCCGAATCCTTTCAGAAATAATTTTGCCATACATATTCCGGTTGAATTACACAACACAATCCTGCAAGTATATGACCTTGCGGGAAGATTGATCTATGAGGAAAAAATTAATTCGGCTGTATCGCAATCAGATCACATCGTTACCCTTCCACCTCAACAGGGAATGGTAATTATCTCTTTGAAAGATGAACTGGGAAAATATAATTGGAGAACCGCTGCTGTTGCACAGTAGGTTTCATTTATTAATCCCTGGTTTTTATTCAAATCAATTTTACTCTTTGGTGAACCGGCAGCTTTGAAAACTATTTTTTGTTCTCAACTGTAAAAGATAAAGTCCGGCAGAGAGTTGAGAAACTGTCACTGATTGATCGTAGACACCATCTGTTACTATGATTTCAATAGAAATGCTAATCTCAGTAACTTAATTACGAAGGCAGAATTAATAGTTACCTCTTGGCTGGAAAGTAGTTGCGGAAAAAATATCAGTGTGTTTGCTTGCCTTGCCAGGGTGGTTTTTAAGGGATGGGGCAGAATAAAAATTATTGAATCATTCCCGGAAATTTGTGAAACAATAAAGTTTGATGGAAGCCTGTTTGGAAATGATGCCAACGAAACATTTGTGCAGACACCTTCAGATTATAAATTACAACTGATGTACTGGTGCTTACCTTAGCACGTTGCTTTTCAGCGCCAGGACACCAGGACGCCCCAAAAAAAGCAGCATGTCGCTTTCCTGTTAATTTCCTGGCGACTTAGCGTCTTTGCGCTGGTCTTATTTTATCTGCAGAAAATGCAACTGGTCATCCACCCTTCAGAAAAGAAATTAATGTTGTAATCCGATTTGATTTATATTTGCCTCATCATTTACACCGTGAAAGGAATAATTTTAAATACCTGCTGCTGTTGTGCTTGTTGTTGTAAACAACACCAGTGGGTTATTGCGGTGGACGATAACCGGTAACAGACAGATCAATAAACTGTTTAGCACATAACTGAAAGCTCCACCCTGGTGGGGCTTTTTTATTTTGATACAATGATGATGAATACAGCAGTAAAAGAAAAAAAATTACATCTCCTGGCGCGCCTAAATCAGTTGGGCAGCCAGGTGGGTAATACACCTTTGCACCTGTTCACAGAAATCTTTTCGAAGAAGGGTGTATTCATTTATGCGAAACAGGAATGGAAACAACTTTCGGGAAGTGTGAAATGCCGCGCCGCTTACAACATCTTCCGCCACGCAGTTTCAGCAGGAGCTTTGAATGAAGAAATAACACTGCTCGACGCTACCAGCGGCAACACAGGAATTGCTTATGCCACTCTTGGAGCGAAACTCGGAATCCGGGTAGCATTGTGCCTGCCGGAAAATGTGTCAGCAGTCACCACGGAAAAGTTAAAGTCTTTAGGCGCAACCATCATTCCTACCTCCCGTTTTGAAGGAACCGACGGTGCACAGGAAGTTGCAACAGCACTTGCCGCAAAGTATCCTCAAAAATATTTTTATGCTGATCAGTATAAAAATCCAAACAATTGGAAAGCACATTATGATACCACATCAATAGAAATATTTTCAGCATTACCCGGCATCACACATTTTGTTGCAGGCCTGGGAACCACCGGAACTTTTGTTGGAACAGGAAGAAGGTTGAAAGAATTAAATCCTGACATTCATCTGACCTGCCTTCAGCCTGATGCAGCTTTGCATGGACTGGAAGGATGGAAGCACCTGGAAACAGCAGTAGTTCCAAAAATTTATGATCCCACGATTGCAGATCAGCAGCTGGAAATAAGCACAGAAGAAGCTTATGAAGTTATAAAGACTGCTTACAGGTATGAAGGATTATCGTTGAGCCCTTCCTCTGCCGCGAACCTTGCAGGAGCAATACGCGTTGCGGAAAAATTAGAACAAGGAATAGTGGTGACTGTTTTACCTGACAATGCAGACAAATACAATGTGCTGCATAGCTTAGGTGAGATAAATTTTAGTACGAATCAATAGTAACAAGAATTTCTTTATAGACTGCAGGGTCAATGATAGACGCGAAGTAAAACACTGATTCAATTAAACAATGGACCTAAAATGCTGCGCTTTAAACCAACAGTAAAAAAATTAATGATTGCTGATGCACTTCATTCCTTTCCTGATGAATGCTGCGGCTTTTTCTTTGGAGAAGAAACAGTTGAAGCGCGGATCATTTCCAAAGCTATTGCAGTGGAGAATGCAAAGGTGGGAGATAAGCGAAGGCAATTTGAGATTTCCCCAACCGACTACCTCAAGGCAGAGCAATACGCTGATGAACATCACCTTCAGTTACTGGGTGTGTATCACTCGCATCCCAATCATCCTGCAATACCTTCTGAACATGATCGGATAGCCGCGCAGCAATATTTTTCTTACAGCATCATTTCAATCATGAATAAGGAGTTTGCTGATTTACGATCGTGGCGGCTCAACGATGAGCAGCAGTTTGCAGAAGAAGAAATTTCAGATGATCGATAAAGGAGCGTGCACGCTCCCCCTGAAGCTGTACCCTGAGCGGAGCCGAAGGGTGTCAGAGAACAATTGTGTAACAAATAAATTAACAATCAACAAATAAACAATAAGTAATATGGCAACCGTAATCATCCCAACCCCATTGAGAAAATTCACCGGCAATACCGCACGCCTTAATACTACTGCAGCAAATGTGCAGGGCGTTGTGAATGAACTAGCTCAAAGTTTTCCTGAATTGAAAAAACAATTATTGGATGAAGCCGGCAGGATCCGCGCCTTCGTAAACATCTTTGTAGGAAACGACGACATCCGAAATCTTCAACAGGAAAACACTGTGGTAAAAGAGGATTCAATCGTGAGCATTGTGCCTGCCATTGCAGGAGGTGCACCAGAAATTTCAACCATTTAAATCGCTGCATCATGAGTTTGGAGCACATTCATTTTTCAAAAGAAGAATTAGCACGCTACGACCGTCACATCATTATTCCGGGTTTTGGCTTTGAGGGACAAAAAAAGCTGAAAGCATCGAAAGTGCTGGTAGTGGGTTCAGGCGGTCTGGGTAGCCCTGTGTTGCTTTACCTCGCTGCCGCTGGAGTTGGCACCATAGGTATTGTTGACTTTGATGTGGTCGATGACAGTAACCTGCAGCGACAGGTTTTATTTGGTGTAAACGAAGTGGGTGAACTCAAAGCAACAGCAGCACGAAACAGGTTGCAGTCTTTGAATCCGCACATTCAAATAAATATTTACACCACCCAACTCACTTCGAAGAATGCATTGGATATCATAAAGGACTACGATGTAGTTGCTGATGGCACCGATAATTTTCCAACGCGGTATTTGGTGAATGATGCCTGTGTAATGCTTGATAAACCTAATGTGTACGCTTCCATTTTTCAGTTTGAAGGACAGGCATCGGTATTTAATTTTAAAGATGAACAGGGAAAAGTGGGTCCTAACTACCGCGATTTATTTCCGACTCCTCCTCCTCCGGGTTTGGTTCCGAGTTGCGCAGAAGGTGGCGTACTGGGTGTGCTGCCCGGTATTCTCGGAAGCATTCAGGCTCTGGAAGTAATCAAAGTGATTACCGGAGTTGGTGAAACATTAAGTGGCCGGTTATTTATTTTTGATGCACTCAGTTTTGAAACAAGAACGTTCACCATCAGCAGAAGTGCTGATAATCCACTGAATGGAGACCATCCAACCATTAAAGAGTTGATTGACTATGAACAATTCTGCGGAATGAAAACGGTGGAGAAACCAATTAAAGAAATCACTGCAAAGGATCTTTATAACTGGCAGGTAACCGGAGAAGATTTTCAATTGATTGACGTTCGTGAACCTCATGAATACGAGATCGTAAACATCAGCGCAGAACTCATCCCACTTGCAACCATTTCTTCAAATGCCGATAAAATTGCAAGAGACAAAAAAGTAGTGGTTCATTGCAAGATGGGCGGCCGCAGTGCAAAAGCAATTCGTGAACTGGAAGAGAATTTCGGATTTGATAATCTCTACAACCTCAAGGGAGGTATATTGGGATACATCGATGAAATAAAACCGGAGTTGACAAAATACTGAAACAGGAATCAGTTTTCAATAAGCCCCTATCGTAATCTGCACAATAAGCGAGCAAAATATTTATCTCAGATGAAACCAATCAGCTCAATTGGTAACTTGTTGGGCAATGGTAAATTCTTCACTCAGGAACAAAAACTTCCTGCCTAAAACTAAGAACTGGAGATTCTACACGACGCAGACAATGACCAGTAAGGAAGGAACTACTTACTAACTAACTACTCACTACTCAATACTAACTACTAACTACTCACGACTCACGACTCACGACTCACGACTATTTACAAGGTATCCCGTCGTGCTCTACACAATTGCCACGGCGATCGATGTAGAATTGTCTACCATTTATTTCAATCAGCGAATATCCCTGCGTAAACATTCCAAGCTTATCATAGATAAGTGGAATGACAATATTGCCCTGCAGATCAATGTAAC
>JBDSEW010000403.1:0-24096 GCA_039919825.1 Chitinophagales bacterium
GATGTCTTTAATGTAAACCGGCAACATCAGAACGATAAAATAAATTTAGCGACCAGCCAGCTTGAAGTAGAACAAACCCAGCTCTTATTTGAGTCAGAGTTAAAACGCATTTATCTTGATTATCAGAACAACCTCCGGCTTGTTGATCTCGAGAGAAGCAATTTGAAATATGCCGAAGAGAATCTTGCAATAGCACAGGAGAGTTATCAGATTGGCCGATTGTCTGACCTTGAATTACGGGAGATCCAGAAGAACCTCGTAGATGCAAAAGTCAGGCTGGCAGAAGCAACGTTCAGAGCAAAAATCCAGGAGACCGATCTGATGCGTATAACAGGTAATTTATTAAAGGCCTGAGAAAATTATAGCGTAAAAGAGGATTCTGCGAAGATGCAAAAACGCCAAAAAAATTCTAAAAATTTAGCCTGCCATTTTCTTTAAGTCTTCTCAGCGTGGCGCTAAAACTATTTATCTCAACAACAATTTCGCCAGCCGCAAACTGATCTTCCGGTAAGGCGGATACCGGAAACTCAAATCCAGCCAGGTTCCTTTTTTCATTACGCTTTTGTGGTGTGAGAAAGTATCGAAACTATACTTGCCGTGATAAGCTCCCTGTCCGCTGGTGCCGGTTCCACCAAAGGGAAGGTGTGGATTTCCAAGATGTTCAATGGTATCGTTAATGAGACCTCCACCAAACGGAACTTCACGGATGATGCGTTGCTGCAATTTTTTATTGTTTGAAAATATATACAGTGACAATGGCTTGGGTTGTGTATTCACTGCATGAATAACTTCGTCCAGGTTATCATACGGAAGCAAAGGAAGCAAAGGCCCGAATATCTCTTCTTTCATGATGGTATCATTCCAACCAACCCCTCCGATGATGGTGGGTTCGATAAGATGATTTGTGTCGTTACTTTTTCCGCCCCATAAAATATTGCCCCCACTCTTTAGCAATGTCATCAAACGCTGATAATGTTTTTCATTGACAATACGGGGATAAGTTGAATCATTCAATGCGCCTTGCGGATAAAATTGTTGCAGCACTTTTTTCATTTCTGATACCAGTTGTTCCTGAACCTCACGATGCACATACACAAAATCTGGTGCGACGCAGGTCTGTCCACTGTTGATCATCTTCCCCCAAAGTAAACGGCGTGCTGCCAATGAAACATTCACCTCTTTATCAACTATGCAGGGAGATTTTCCTCCCAGTTCTAAAGTATAGGGTATCAGGTTTTTCGCTGCAGCCTGTGCTACCACTTTTCCAACGGTTGTGCTGCCGGTGAAGAAGATATAATCAAAAGATTGCTCCAGTAATTGTGTGCTTATGGTTGCATCACCTTCCACCACGGCTACATATTCCGGGTTGAATATTTCTTCCAGCATTTTTTTCATTACCGCAGAAGTAGCAGGAGCGAGCTCCGAAGGTTTCAACACAACACAGTTGCCTGCTGACAAGGCGCCGGCAATTGGAACTGCTGATAACCAAAATGGATAGTTCCACGGTGCAATGATGAGTACGCTTCCATAGGGTTCTGTATAAATTTTTCCTGAAGAAGGAAAACTGAAGATCATTCCGGGCACCTGCTGTGGCTCCATCCATCCCTTCAGGTTGTTTCGAAGATGGGTGATCTCTGATAGTGCTGGCCCTATTTCCGTATTGTAAGACTCCTGCGGTGCTTTATTCAGGTCTTTTTGAAGGGCTTCATTCAACTCGTTTTCATACTTCTTAATAGCGACATAAAAAGTTTTTAACTGCTTCAGGCGAAAAGCTGCGCTTCGTGTTGCACCGGATTGAAAATAGGTGCGTTGATTTTGCAGCATGGTAGCAAGGACGCTCATGTTAACAAGATACTGGTTAATTACGAAATGAAGAAGCGCAACACATGCAGCTCCCTCATTTAAAATCACTTATAGGTTTTTAAAATGAATTGGAACAAATCTAATTGAATGAATTTTCCGGTTATCAACTTTTACCTTTTTCCTCACCCCCTGCCGCTCTCCAAAAGGGAGAGGGGAGCCGCTCCCTCTCAAGTCCAACTACCTGTTAAAACAAATAGCATTTCAAAACAGCTTCTTACCAGGAAGAAAAAATAATCACTTGCTAAATGCATACAATTTAATCATCTACAGATACGTTTTTGACTTCTTTGCCGGTGAATGTGATGAGGAATCTTAGCCCGTAGTGATTTATGATTCGCTTTGACCGCATGGTAACTCGTTGTATTGCGAAGCCAGGTGTTTATTAAGTTCTTTATCCAACAGCTAAACCAAACTTCCATTCATATGAAATCAATCACACTTGCCGCTATTTTCATTTTCTCAGTTTTATCGTTCAGTTTTGCACAAAGCAACAAACCCATCCCCGGACAATGGGGCATCGGTTACCAGGTAAAATTTGACAGTGGTTTCAACCAGCAATTCCAGGTCAGCTATATGTTGAACCATGGCTGGGAAGCAGGAACACAAATTGGTTTTTATTATTCTCATACAGCAGCAACTTTCAATGACTCCATTGACGTGTTTACCGGCAATGAAACCATTAAAGGAAACCTTGAAACAAAGATTACGACTTCCGGATCTTCATTTTCCATCGCTCCCTTCCTCGTGAAGCATTGTACCATCAATAATAACCTTGATTTTTATGCCGGACCTATTGTGCCGGTTACCATTGGGGCAAAGAACACTACAATTAATTCAAAAGAAGTAAGAGCTGAAGACTATTTATCCGTTAATGATCAGAAAACTAAAACACCCCCAGGTAATTCTCTTGGCCTTGGAGGAGTGATTGGCAGCCGGTATTTCTTTTATACCAACCTGGCAATAGGTGCGCATTACAGTCTCTCCGGAATTTATTCATTTCAAAAAGGAGATGAAACAGTGGAGACTACAGTCACCAATTCAGGCTCCAATAATCCTAGCAGCGGGTTCAGTTTTAACGGCACTGAAACAGAAAAGCGTAATAGTTCTTATCTCAACATCGAGACTTTATCAAATATTGGATTAGATCTCACCTTTTATTTTTAAACCCTCCTATCCTTTTTATAAAGCTCTATTCAGGTTTCCCGGATCAAAAAAATTGATCCGGGAAATTTTTGTTCGGTGACAAAAGCCATGGCAAAGTTTGTTGCAGCGCAATTCCTTTTTAAATTTGATAAAAGAGCAGCCTGCATCATTCATAACGACTCAAAGTCCATTAACTTCGCTTCAAATTCCTGCTCATGAAATGGCTGTACACCTGTTTGTTTTTAAGTGTTGCTCTGATAACTGAAGCACAAGTCACCATCAATATCACTTCTGTTCCTGCAAATACTCCGGCAGCCGACACCCTCTATATCGCAGGAACGATGAATGGCTGGGATCCGGGCGCAGACTCATATCAGCTTACGAAGATCAGTGCTTCGAATTATACCATCACACTTGCTGAAGGAACAGGTACGATAGAATTCAAGTTTACTCGCGGGAGCTGGGAAAAGGGAGAATGCAAGGCTGATGGTTCTTTTTTACCCAACAGAACATTTACTTATGGAAACGGAGAAACCATTAACCTTACCGTTGCAGGCTGGGATGACCTCTCAGGTGGAACCGGCAGTACGTCTACAGCGCTTTCCAATGTTTCGCTGATGAGTGCTTCCTTCTTTATGCCGCAGCTTAACCGCTACCGGAAGATCTGGTTGTACCTGCCCGACGATTATGCAACAGCACTCAATAAATATTATCCTGTGATCTACATGCAGGATGGACAAAATGTGTTTGATGACTCTACATCCTATGCCGGTGAGTGGGAAGTGGATGAGAGCTTGCATGAGCTGCAGATGAATGGTAACTACGGTGCCATTGTGATTGCGGTTGAAAATGGAGGAGGTTACCGCATCGATGAATATTCACCTTATGTAAATGCATCGTATGGTGGTGGACAGGGCGATGAATATTGTGATTTTCTTGTGAATACCTTAAAGCCCTATGTAGATGCAAATTACAGAACGCTGACGCAGCGTGATTTTACTGCTGTCGCAGGAAGTTCCATGGGAGCTCTCATCTCCTTTTATGCAGGCATGAAGTATCCGGAGGTATTCAGTAAGATCGGCGTGTTCTCACCTTCTTTCTGGTTTGATGATTCTATCTACACCTATGCAGGCAGTCATCCGAAAACACAGGAGATGAAATTTTATTTTACTTCAGGAAGGTATGAAAGCACGGACATGGTGCCCGACATCAAGTCTATGTATGCTACTTTATATGCAGGAGGTTTTTCAGATGCTGAAATGGATACAGTGATCAAAAATGACGGACAGCATGCGGAATGGTTCTGGGCCCGTGAGTTTCCGTATTGCTTTGAATGGTTGTTCAATGGTACCATCATTCATACAGAAGATCCTGAACCGGACTCCATTTTTACCATCAATCCCAATCCTGCACAGCAGAAAATCTACCTGCAATCAAAATACCCGATGAAGAAAATCCGGATACGGGTATTTGATATTCGCGGACAAATGCTGATGGATAAAATGCAGTTGTTTTCAAAAGAGATCGACATCAGCAAAATGAAAAACGGCACGTATTACTTAAAAGTGAATGATGGCGCTAAGGAATATTCAAAAATATTTGAGGTGATGAAATAAAGAGATAAAGCTATTCAGCCTGAGGCTGATTATTGCTCCACCATCATTTTTCCTGATTTCACTACTTCATTATTTTCATTCCTGATTTCATAGAAATAAATCCCGGGGATCAAATCATCCACCTTTACAGTAGCAGTGGCTTTATTGATGGCAACAGATTTTTTCAGGACACCCGTAAAATCATACAGTAAAATCTCCCCTCTTACAGATTCGCTAAAGTGCTGAATAGTAAAATAATCTTGTGCCGGGTTGGGAAACAACGATATACTCACCCCATCCTTTACAGGTGCAATTCCCGTTGTGGTGGTTTCATTAAATGTTAACGCATCTATATACAACCTGCTTCCTTCTTTAGGTCCATTCAGTTTGCCCGCATAAATTACTATGGAGGCGCTGTCCGGAAATTCAGATGAAACGTAATTCATAGGTACAGAAAACAGGGTGTATTCTTCCAGCTCATCACCATAACTGAATGCGCCCGAACCAATTATTTCGTTTGACTGGGTGCTGGTATTGAAACGTGTGAGGTTTACAAATACATAACAGGAGTCATTACCCTTTGGACTGTATATGAAATATCCATCGAGCGAGTAAGGGCGCGTAGAAAACGGAAAGCCCGGATTATCCGAAGGGTTATTGGTACCGCTTGACAGCGTTGCCCGCACCACATTATCGTTGTCATCTTCTTCATTTTCCATTCTCACGGCAGACAATCCCGAGAAAGCATCTTCCGTCAGTTTCACGGTTTCAGGTTCTCCGTTGTACAATGCATTCAGCGTGTACCATCCGTCAGGATCTTCCCAATCACCCACATCTGTCCATAATTCAAAATCGAAATTGGGAATCTGTGCAAAAAGAAGAGGGAATGAAAACAGCAGCAACATTCCGGTGAGTGTAATTTTCATTTTCATGATGTGGTATTCTTTAATCGTGAAGTAATTTTATTATCAATTATTGGTGGCACCATCATTCACCCATTTCGTGATCTGCTCTATCTCACAAGAAGGAAGCTTGTTACCTCCTAACGGCATGGCTGTATAACCGGGTGAATGTGTAATAGCCCCAACAAGCTGTCCGCTTAAAGCAACAGCTGCTACCCCATTATATTGGCTAAGAACGATTCCTCCGGAAGGAGCAGCACTGCCGTGACATCCGACACAATACGTTTGAAGAATAGACGACACAGTACCTGAATAGGTAACATTTGAAGTGTCGCAACCACTGCCATTGGCATTGCAGGTAATGTTGAGTGCACCCTGTTGTATCCATTTCGCAATCAGCGCAACCTGATCACCGGTAAGCGACGTGTTGGGAGGTGGTGGCATGCGGTCGTCGGGATCACTGTCGGTAATTGCCTCATACAATTTGCCTCCGTCAAGATCAAACGGTTCTACATCGGCCGTGCTCATCACTTTTTCATAAGAAGTCAGGTTAACCCCATCCTGATGTGAGGCAGCATCATGACAACCACTTTTAGCACAGTTAGAAATCAGTATAGGAAGAATATCTGTTTCAAAATACACTGAATCAGGGTCGCACGGATCAGTGTTCGTTTCACCAGTTCCTCCATCTGTTCCTGCACCATTGCCGGAAGTATCTTCAGGAACCACAGCTATCGGATCAGCAGGGGCAACAGCACTATCGTGAACGCAGCCAGAAAGCAGCATACAGCAAATGAGAACCTGCAGTAACACGGCAAAATATTTTTTGCTCATTATCATGGTCCTTAAAAAATTGAAAGATGTTTTTTTGTTACCGAAAAACCGGGAGGCGGAGCGGGTAGCCCGTTCATCCTTTATACAACAAAACTATTTGCAGCAACTTTTCCTTGCAACAAAAAACAACTGAACAGGTAAAAAGAGCAGTTGAGTGCGATTACATCAGTGCTTCTTGTTTTGATTTACAAAACAATCTATTGGTGAGGGGATAAATTAATCAGTAGTCTGTCTTAATTTGATTCATCAGTAAGCCACTTCTTAAAAGTAGCTACGCGCTCAGAACTTACTGCTGTTTCCATATCAATAGGTGGATGAAGCGCCATCTTTACCCGTGATTTAGAGATCACATACATTTCACGAATCGCTTTGCTGCTGACAATAAATTGCCGGTTGATCCGGAAAAATAATTTCGGATCCAGCATTTTCTCAAGCTGATCAAGCGTATAGTCAGCCGGGTATTTCCTGCTATCCGAAGTAATGATGGTCACAATTTTATCATGGGTATGGAAGTAGGCAATATCCTTTACCTCAAGGGCCCGAATGGTTTGTCCGATCTTCAATAATAATCTTTTTTGAAAACCACCGCTTTCAGCATGCATTGTTTCAATCAGCCGCTGGTAGTTAAAGCTGGATGAGGTGGCTTTCAACTTTTCATATTTTTTAATTGCAACGGCAAGATCAGCAGCCTTTACAGGCTTCATCAGGTAAGCGATGGCATTTACATCAAAAGCCCGTAATGCATACGTATCATATGCCGTCGTGAAAATGATGGGGCAATTAATTTCTACCTGTTCTACTATTTCAAAGCAATTGCCATCGGCGAGGTGGATATCCATGAATACCAGGTCGGGTTGCTTGTTTTCCTGAAACCACTTTACCGCGCTTTTCACACTATCCAGCACATCAGCAATTTCTGCTTCCTTCACTGCTTCAACAATCATTTTTCGAAGCCGGCGTGCAGCGGCAATCTCATCTTCAACAATCAGAATTTTCATTTGGCTAAGTTAACTGGAGTTGTAAATCCGGATAATGACCACCATTATTTTCCGGTAGTAATTCATTCTTAATAGTGTTACTGTAAAAGTTGCACAATCTGCCGTTACCTGAAAATAATTTCGACTAAGCGGGCATAAAGTGCACTTTAACCGGTGGTTTCTCATTACTAACTTTTAATTAGTGACAGTGGAAAGTGAATTTATTAGGGCGGTCGTGGCTGATGATCCCCGTTATTTCGGTGCCGTCACTGGTTTCAATTGAGCATGAATGGAAACCATTATTTCAGGTGAGATCTTCTGATGAACCACCTTCGGTATTCGTATATCGTGGTCTTCGAGCAACACAGTGAATTGCGCATCAATAATTACCGCATCGCCATTTATAGTCATGGTTCCATTTATAATGCGTTCCTGTTTAACACCATGAATGTCGAGCATGCCCTTAGCCCTCATTTGATATATCCCGTTTGTGTTGAAGTTGATCTCCTCAATAAATTTTCCCTGGAAACTAACCTTCGGATAAATAGTGGTTTCCAGATAGTTCTCATTGAAATGCTCTTGCTGCAGTGCACTGTTAAACCCATGAAAGGAATTGACATCAACGCTAAATAAAAAGGTGCGGTTTGACGCTGCAATTGCTCCTTTCAATTCTTGTGAAGCAGCTTTGATAGATTCAAGCGGTGCATCCGATAAAAATGAAACAGATCCTTTGTTGCAGCTGAAGATCCGTTCATCATGATTGACATAGGAACACAACACTATCATAAGTGCAAAAAATCCGGAGCATATGTAGGTCCTGTCTATGATCATCGATGGGGTTACTGCAAGCATATTTTATTGAATCGTCAGGAAGGCATCTCTGAAATGCAATTTTTTCATGGAGCGTATTACCTGCTAAAGCCGCAAAAAAAATGCGCCAGACAAAAATAGCTGTTTACAAATCAAGTGCCCTATTCTTCCAGCAAGTCTACATTGCAGTTGTGAATTTACTGTATGCCATCTCAAAATGCTCCTTTAAAGCCGTCATGCTGAAGTAAATTCAGCATATCTCTATGTTAAGAACAGATCCAAATGCCGGCTGAGCGGGGACAGGAGACCCATATAAGTTCAGGGTTAGACCCTGCCATTTTCAGATGGTTTCTAATCAAAATTCAGCTTTCATTGAAGAAATACCGCTGACCTTCTACACGAAAAATCACAAAAAGAAATACAGTATAGAAGCCGCGGTGTGGGATCTTTCTGAGAAAGGCCTAATCTGCCTGACCTCTGAAATTCTACCATTCATCTGCCTGAAAGCTCCATTGAAACGGTATTAATTGATCAGATGTAACAGGTGGTCTTGCTTTGCCTTGTCAAAAATTCCTGTCAAACCGGAACCAGCAGTTTGTCCATTAACTAAGATGATTCATCAAAGCAACCATACATCGTTCATGAAATCACTGTGCAAAAACAGGTTTCGGTCTGCCATTGTATTCCTCCTGTTACTTCCAGTATTTCTTTTCGCACTGAACGGATGTTATTACGATGTGGAAGAAGACTTATATCCTATTGTCAATAATCCCTGCGATACTTCTAATGTAACCTTCTCCGGTACCATCGTTCCGATACTTCAGCAAAACTGTTACAGTTGTCACAGTAGTGCTGCAAATCTTGGTTCCGTATCGTTGGAAGAATATAACGATGTAATAGTAGTAGTGGAAGATGGCCGGTTGTCTGGTGCCATCCACCACCAGTCCGGTTATTCACCAATGCCGAAGGATGCCCCGCAATTAAGTGACTGCAATCTTTTGAAGATCGACACGTGGATCAACCATGGGGCTTTAAATAACTAAACACAATTAAACCTTTTCAAACATGAAAAAATTTATCATTCTCACCACAGTGCTTATCTGGCTCTCCCTCGGATTATTTGGCTGGTACTACGTGAACAGGCCTACCGCTACGCTTGCAGGTACCACAGCAGATTTCTCGGTTAAGAGCCCTGTAATTTATTCGCAATTTAATGAAGATGAAGAATCAGCCAATCAGCAATACCTCGGAAAGGTAATTGAAGTATCAGGAACTGTACAGGATCTTAAGGTAGAAGAAAACGGTGAGCTGACAATAACTCTAAAGGGTGATGAAATGTTTGGAGTCAGTTGCAAGATGACCGGCAATGGAGACAAGATCGCGCAGAAAATAAAGAAAGGAGATGGAGTAACTGTGAAAGGAATATGCTCTGGTAAATTGATGGATGTAGTGCTGGTGAATTGCAGTCTCTTAAAAAGCTGACTGCAAGTATTTCACAGGGACCTGAACAATGGGATAGCCGGGTTCCTGTGTTTTTTAACATGCCAATAATTAATTCCTCCAGGGTAAAGAAATATTCAAACTAAAACAATTCAAAGCTATCATATACGCTACATTTCATTCATTCATTCATTTAAAATCATTAACAACATGAAAACTCAATTATTTTTTACGGCAGTAGTCTGCCTTCTTCTTGCTGCCGGCAGCAAAGCACAAGCGCAAAATAAATACTACGATAAAAATTGCGACGTATCGTTTTTCTCTTCTACTCCCATTGAAGATATCCAGGCAAAAAATTCATCATCCGTTTCTGTGATTGACATCGGGTCAGGTGCCATGGAATTTTCCTCACTGGTGAAGGCATTCGAATTTCCGAAAGCACTCATGCAGGAACACTTTAATGAAAATTATATGGAATCGGAAAAATTTCCTAAAGCATCCTTCAAAGGGAACATCAAGAATATTTCTGACGTAAATTTTAAAGCGGATGGCAGCTATCCTGTAACTGTAATGGGAACCCTTACTATTCACGGTGTTTCCCGTGAGGTAACTACTACGGGAACCATTCATGTAAAAGGCAGCAGCATACAGGCATTGTCTGCTTTTGCTGTAAATCCGGAAGATTATAATATCGACATCCCGGGAGTAGTAAAAGAAAAAATCGCAAAAGAAATACAGGTGAAGGTGGATGCGAATTATCAACCTTATGTTAACTAACACGACCAGTGATCAGGATCATTTTTTTAACAACCTTCTTTTTAATGGCCTCGGGTTTTCATCCTGTGAAAGCACAGGATGATCTCTCCGCCATTTTGGAAGGCATGGAAGAGCCGGTTACGAATTATGCAACTGCTGGTTTCAAAACAACACGTGTTATCAATTCGCATTCATTTGAAAATGTAGGGGCAGGTGTGATGGATATAAAGATCTCACACCGGTTTGGATATCTGAATAGTGGTGCCTATGAATTGTTCGGTCTGGATAACGCCAGCATCAGGATAGGTGCAGATTATGGAATTACCAAACAACTGATGGTAGGATTTGGCCGAAGCAGTTTTGAAAAAACGTACGATGGATTTGTGAAGTATAAATTTCTGCGGCAAAGCACAGGTGATCGCACTATGCCGTTTGCCGCGGCATTTATTTCTACCATTGCTATAAAAACACTAAAGCCTTCAGATCCCGAACGCACGAATTACTTTTCATCCAACCTGTATTACACCCACCAACTGATTATCGGAAGAAAATTTTCTGAAGCGTTTACCCTCCAGGTGATGCCTACCATGGTGCACCGTAACCTGGTGGAAACCACGGATGATCCCAATGATATTTTTGCCATTGGTATTGCAGCCCGGCAAAAACTTACAAAACGTACAGCCATCAATGCTGAGTATTTTTATCAGCTCAATCAAACAGACCCTGACATTCACAATTCTCTTTCGATCGGATTCGACCTGGAGACAGGTGGCCATGTATTCCAGCTCCACTTTACCAATTCTACTTCTATGATTGAAAAAGGATTTATTCCTGAAACCACAGGTGACTGGCTCAATGGCGATATTCACTTCGGATTCAATGTGGCACGTGTATTTACGATTGTGCACAAGCAACCGAAAAAACCGGCTGAGAATTAAATGGTCAATGGTGAATCATTTGGCAAAGGTCAATAGGTCATCAATGCATCACTACCAGTTTCTTTGCTTTGCGAATACCGGCTGTTTCCAGCACCAGCAGGTACGTGCCGTTAGCAATAGCAGAAAGTGTAATTGGTAATGTTTGACCGTTTGTGGCATTCACCTTTTGCTCCAGCACAACCTTTCCTTCCAGATCAATGATCTGTAAAACTGCATCCTCCTTAAAATTTGAATTCCATGTTACTGTTACATTATCGGCTGCCGGGTTGGGTGTCACAACAAGTTGTGCAGTAGCAGCTATTACCTCTTCCACTGAAATATCGATATCCATCAAATCTGCTTTATACACGCCGTGGCCATGTGTGAAGGCAAGCAATGTCCGGTCTGAAGGAGAAATCACCAGGTCAAAAACCATCACTGCTTCCGGAAGCGCTTCTTCAAAGGTAAACCACGTGTTACCTCCATCAGATGATGCATACACCGTATAATCACAGCCTGCATAAATATTCTTCCCCTGCAACGGATCCACTGCCAGGCAATGAAATGGCAGGTCGGGCAATGCAGTGCTGATATCCGTCCAGCTCGCACCTGCATTTGTAGATTTAAAAATATGGCCCGTTCCAAATCCACTAAACACTATATATACTTCACGGCTGTTTGTTGGATTAACGGTTATCCTTCTTGGATAGCGGTTGGGCAATCCGTCACTGATTCCTGTTTTTGTAAACCCCCCGTCATCGCTTCTGAAAACCTGCATGGGAAAATTATCAGAGGGCGCTGTTGCAAAGTAAACCGTGTCTTCGCTGGTAGCTGCAACGCCAATAGATAAAACATAATTACCATTGTCAACAGGATCCGGTTGTACTTCTTCAAAAAAATTTCCATCGGTCGTCTTCAGCAGCGTAGTACTGCCTGCATACAATACAAAAGGATTAGATGTTGACATTGTAAGTGGGGCGAGAAAAGCCGCCGGGTTTCCGCCAAGGGGGTTTGAAGGCACATAATAAATATTTTCAAAATAATTTCCCTGGTCAGCAGATTTGTAAATGTTGAGATACTGATAACACCCATATTGCACATAATCTGAGGTAGGATCAATGGCATTGTAGCAGCCATCGCCCCCAATCACCGGAATCCATGCATTGGTGCCGTCATATTTAATGGTACTATTATCCTGTAATCCCGAAAGGCCAATGGAAGGATCAGTAGCAGACACAGAACCGATATAATGCTGACTGGTTACGTACCCGGAAGAACATTCAAAATAAGTGGCTCCAAAATCGTTTGACCGGAACAAACCACCATCGGTGATCACGTATACTTTCTTCGGATCCAGTGGATTTGAAATGATGTCGTGAATATCTGAATGAACATAATCTGCATCAAAAAAAATATTAGACACCTGTGAAAATCCATTTCCCGAATCGGTTGACTTAAAAACATTTACACCACCTGCCAGCACTTTGGTGGCATCATCAGGTTTTATGAGCAATCCTTTTGCATACCAACCCTGGTAACTCACAATTTCTTCCAACCCCAATGCTGACCATGTAATGCCGCTGTTGGAAGTGTGGTAAATGCCTGCTGTAGAATAGCGATTTCCAATCAACGCAATCAGGTTACTGTAATCTCCTTCATAGGCCGCAAGCGTTATACGTCCATCATGAACATATGATGTTGGCAGCCCGTTACCTGTGAGTAGGTTCCATGTAACTCCGCCGTCAATAGATTTATAAATTCCTTTCTGTTCGCTGTCACCATTTCCAACACCTGCAAAAACGATGTTAGTATCGGTCATATTTATTTGCAGGTCCATCACCATTTTTCTGTCGAGCACCTGGCTCCAGCTTACACCACCGTCAGTAGTTCTGTAGATGCCTTCTGTAGTTGCTGACAGCATTGAAGATGGATTTTCAGGATTATACACAATATCCCATACGCCACGATTTTGCTGGTAGGTCCAGTCGAGCGACATCGTCCAGCTCAGGCCTCCATCGGCAGATTTCAAAATGCCCATACCAAATGATCCGCGTTGTGTGCGGTCAATCAAACCATTCGTGGAAACACCATATGCATATGTTTCACCAGTACCAATAAAAAGCTCACTGTGATTAGCAGGATTGATGGCAATGGCACCTACACCCAGTACGGGAAATCCGGTTGGAATATACTGCCAGGATCCTGCTCCAATTCCTCCATTCTCCGATTTCCATAATCCACCACTTGCGGAGCCCAGCCAGATCACAGATGTATCTGTTGGATCAATTGCAATGCTTACTGTTCTTCCACCAATGTTGTCAGGTCCGATGTTTTCCCAGGCATTTCGTGTATTGAATGGCTTTGCTGCCGAAAGTAATTGTAGATGTTTTGTCCATGCCTTTGAATAGGCATTAGTGGGTATGTCTGCATTTGGAAAAGCATTCATGGCATTAAGAAAGGTAAGGGCATCATACGCTTCCGTTTCATGCTCTTTAAACCTTGGGTTTTCCGTGATTGGTTGTTGTTTCACGATAGTGCCTTTGATAAATATAAAAGGCAACAGGAAAAGAAGAGACAGTGAAAAAATTGCTGCAGGTTTCATGGTAATTTATTGTACGGGGAAGAGAATTAATGATTCAGTAAGTTACTATTTTTGTCCTGAGTAAAAGGGACATTTCGACCAACGGGCAGGAAACTGCTACAAAATTCGCAGCCATAATATCAAGGATTAATAAAAACTTTCTCAATCATGGAATGAAAGCTTATTACATAATCAGCTTGTAAGTTATGACTACAGCCTCTGATTTAAGAGCTAAATTGTGGAAGCAGGAAGAGAAAAAAAATACCGGGTTTATAATGATTATTTTTCAGACAAAATAAAAAGCATCCACGATAATGGATGCTGATATAAAGCTGAGTAAAATCCCTTTCATGGCGCTTCACAAGGAAGATTGCAATCAAAACAAAGAACCCTTTCAAAAAACCACAGAAACAAAAGTAAAAGCTGTACAGAAGAATACAATCCCTGAAATCTGGTAAAATTGATATCCCTGAATTCAGGGATGCCTGCATTCAATCAAGTGGAAACAAATGCTGCAGTACAAGGAATTCAGTAAACAATTGCGCCGCCGTAAGGGCTATTTTTCTCGCATGCTTCGCTGATAACCAGGTAAAAATCTGCTCTATCTGCAAAATCTGCGAGTAATAACATTATAGAAGTTATCTAAAAATAGCCCGGATCATCCTGAACTTGTTTCAGGATCTGGGTCATCCTGAACTTGTTTCAGGATCTATGGAGATGCTGAAATAAATTCAGCATAACGGCCTTAGGAACATTTTGAGATAGCTTATAGTCATTATCAATATTTTCATCTGCCAGTTGATTTGGAATACCCGCCTCAGCTCCACCGGATGGTCCGACAGTTTCAATGGGTGACAACCTGCTATGCGTGCGTTGATAACAGTAGTTCCGGCGTAATTCTTTTGTTGCTATTTTTGCACGCGTTACAATGACGGCAATACCGTCACTGCTGTTTTCACCGGAACGCTCCATCATGTCCACTACTGTCGCCTCCTTTCTGGATTATTCACATAAGACTGCAGCCGATAAGGAATTGCACCGCAAACTGAATCACAACATCGGAAAGTATAATGGTGCTGTGGAGAAAGGAAAATCGCAATATGCAGATCTTGAACTCGCTAAGCAACGCTGCAAAAACCTCAAGTGGAAAGCCATTAGCAACCTCGATAAATATTTGCTTGAATTCGAATCGAATATTACCAAACGTGGTGCGCGTGTGGTGTGGGCTGAAAACAAAGATGAAGCCCTCGCAGAGATTGAATCCGTCATGAAAAGGGTGAATGCAAAATCGGTTGTGAAATCAAAATCGATGACCACGGAGGAAGTGCACCTCAATGAATTTTTAGAGAAGATGAATGTAGAAGTGGTGGAAACAGACCTGGGTGAATATATTCAGCAGCTCGATGGGGAGCCCCCTTTTCACATTGTAACACCGGCCATGCACAAATCGAAAGAAGATGTGGCCAGGGTTTTTCATGACCACCTCGGTACACCTCTTAATGCTACTCCGGAAGAACTTACCATGGTTGCGCGGCAGAAGCTTCGTCAGAAATACACGACAGCAGATGTTGGAATTACAGGTGCGAATTTCATTTTGCCTGACCTGGGTGCTGTGGTGGTTACAGAAAATGAAGGTAACGCCCGCCTCACCATGACGTTTCCGAAAGTGCATATTGTATTGGTAGGAATTGAAAAAGTAATTCCTTCCTACAATGATCTGCACCTCTTTCTTCCATTACTGGCAACATTCGGAACCGGCCAGCAGGTGACTGTTTACAACACCATCATCACCGGACCACGTCAGGAAAATGAGGTGGACGGCCCGGAAGAAATGATTGTGATCCTGATGGACAATGGCAGAAGCACTTTACTGGCCGAAGCTGAACAACGCGAAGCATTGTATTGCATCCGCTGTGGAGCCTGTCTGAATGCATGCCCGATTTATAAAAACATTGGCGGCTTTGCGTATCAAACTACTTATAGCGGACCGATCGGCTCTGTGATTACGCCACATTTTAAAGGTATGGAGCAATTCAAGCACCTGAGTTATGCTTCTTCACTATGTGGTAACTGTACGGAAGTGTGCCCGATGAAAATCAACCTGCACAACCTGCTGGTGCTTAACCGCCGCGATTCCGTGAAGAAGGGTGACTATAACCGTTCTGAAAAATTCGGCTGGTTTGTCTGGAAACGCGGAATGATGAACCGCAGGATGATGAATATGGGAGGAGAAGGCATGAAAAACTTTATGCTCAGATTTCTTTTTGGAAAATCGTGGGGAACACACAGAGAAATGCTGAAGGTAGCGCCGAAATCATTTAATCAGTTGTGGAAGGAGAAGTATCATTCGAAGTAAGTAGGATTATCTTTTAGATTTATCAGGAGTTATTCGGGAGGTATAAAAACAGTATTGCCACTATGACTCCAGGACACAAAGAAACCGGAATGAAAACACGGTGCCTTCATATCGTTGTGGAAAAAATAAATAGCCAACAAAAACAGCATGAAAATTTTATTAAAAGTCTCCTGCAGTTCAATATCTTGTGTGTCAATATTTATTCTATAAATCTATATCCATGACAAACGAATCTCACGAAGCCAATTACTTTACACTCACTGCTGATTTTATCCAGCATACCGGCCAGCACATTTTTCTTACCGGCAAGGCAGGCACCGGCAAAACCACTTTTCTCAAACACATCAAAGAAACCAGTGGGAAAAAAATGGTGGTGATTGCACCCACAGGTGTGGCAGCCATCAATGCAGGTGGTGTTACCATGCATTCCTTCTTCCAGTTACCGATGGGCTGTTTCCTTCCAGGCTCCTTTCGCGGTTCTTTTCAATCTCAGAACCAGGTAACAGACAAACATCATTTACTTCGCAACCTCCGCTATAGCAGCGAAAAGATGGAGCTGATGCGCAAATTAGACCTGCTGGTGATTGATGAAGTGAGCATGTTGCGCGCCGACTGGCTCGATGCGATGGATATTCTCCTTCGTCATGTCCGCCGCAAGCAATACGAACCATTCGGTGGCGCGCAGGTACTTTTCATCGGCGACTTATACCAGTTACCTCCTGTTGCCAATGAACAGGAATGGCAGTACCTGCGTGACTATTATGCCACGCCCTTCTTCTTTTCAGCACAGGTGATGAAGCAGGCCAATCCCTTATGCATTGAACTCAAAAAAGTGTATCGCCAGAGTGATGAAGTTTTTATTCACCTATTGAATCGTGTACGCAATAATGAGGTGAGCGATGAAGACCTGCAGCGCCTGCAGCAATTGTACCAGCCGAACTTCAAACCTAAACCGGAAGATCATTTCATCACCCTTACCACACACAACTACAAGGCAGATGAAATAAATGGAGGTGAATTAAAAAGGTTGCCGGGAAAAGAATTCATTGCCAAAGCAACACTCACCGGCGAATTTCCTGAAAGGGTTTTCCCGGTAGAACATTCATTGGTACTCAAGAAGGGTGCACAGATCATGTTCATTAAAAATGATGTGCGCGACAAAAAATATTTCAACGGAAAAATAGGTGTTCTGGAAAAGATGGAGCACGATGGAGAGGAGGAATATATCAGCGTTCGTTTTCCGGAAAGCAACGAAACCATAAAAGTTAAGAAAGAGACCTGGCGCAACATCCGTTACAGTTTCAATGAGAAAGAAAATAAAATTGACGAAGAAGAACTCGGTGCCTTTACTCAATATCCTATTCGGCTCGCCTGGGCTGTTACCATTCACAAAAGCCAGGGACTCACTTTTAAGAAAGCAGTGATAGACGCAGGATCTGCTTTTGCTGCAGGACAGGTGTATGTGGCATTGAGTCGTTGTGTATCGCTCGAAGGCATGGTGCTCCGCTCATCCATTCGCCGTGATGTGATTAAGACAGATGAATCTATTGTGGCCTATATGCAACTGCAGGCGGATGTGCAGCAATTGGAATCCGCGCTGGCGAAAGAGAAAGAAATATTTGCAATCAAAACAACCCTTGAACTGTTTAACCTGCAACCGCTCGCTGAACAGATCAATAGTTTCATCCAATTCATGGGGCAGCGGAAACTGGAAGAGAAGCAGAAAATAATTGCAGGGCTGCAAACCATTCATAACAGCATTCTCACACTGCATGATGTGGCTCAGAAAT
The DNA here is from genome assembly GCA_039919825.1 of Chitinophagales bacterium. GTDB lineage: Bacteria > Bacteroidota > Bacteroidia > Chitinophagales > UBA10324 > JACCZZ01. The sequence continues at coordinate 17,965 of JBDSEW010000403.1, forward strand.
TCCAGGCACAGGTGCAGGGCATAGCTACGGATGGACTACCGGGAAATATAACGCTTCAGCTACAGGAAAGAGTTGCGAAAGCAAAGAACTATTTCGGAAAAGAGATGGATGAAAAGATCATAGCGCCACTGGAGCTACTGAATAAAGAGTTGCACCACATGAACAAAGTGAGGCAGGTTTTGAAGGCCATGAAAGAGGTGATGGATTACTTTGAAAATTTTGCACTGCGCTATCGCTTCAAAGAAAGAAAGGCCGAAGCGTCATTCCATCCTCCTGTTTATACAGTCCATGGTGATGATCAGGTAACCACTGAAATTTCTCAGGCGTTACTGGAACAATTGAAAGAGCTCCGGAGAAAATTATCAACCGAAGAAAATGTTCCACCCTATCGCATTTGCAATGATGCTACACTAAATGAAATAGCCACCTATCTTCCGCAATCCTTAAATGATATGGCGCTGATCAAAGGCATGGGCGATTTTACACTCAATAAGTATGGCGAACAATTTTTGCTCATCGTGCAGGATTTTTCAGCAACACATCAGTTAGAAGGAAAAATTCACCTGCGGAAAGAAGATCAAAAAAGAAAGAAACAAAAATTGGCCGGTGTGTCGAAGAATTCAACCAGCAGCTCTGTTAATAAAGATGGCGTAAACAGTCAGACACAAAGCTTCCAATTATTTCAATCGGGAAAAAGCGTGGAAGAAATTGCGGCACTTCGCAATTTTTCACCAGGCACGATTGAAGCACACCTTGCTCATTTTGTAAAGACCGGAGAGCTGGATGTATTTCGTTTGATCTCGCACGAAAAATTTATGCAGATCAAAGAGGCAGCTCAAAAAGCAACGGAGCCCGGGCTTTCACCTATTAAAATATTGCTGGGTGATGAATACAGCTATTCAGAAATCCGATTTGTGATAGCAGCGATTAATAAGGAAGAAAAGAAGGATATTGCTGCAACCTGATTTGTGGTAGGAAAAAGTCTCGTAATCAGACAGAGATGCCGAAATAAATTCGGCAAGACGCTTCCAATTTAACTACAATTGAATATGAACACGTGATTGTCCCATACTAAATGTTTGTCTAAAACTTTCGATCTTACAATCTTGTTTTGCCACCTTTACATCTATTCCCAAACCTAACAAACCTTTCCATGAACAAGTCTTTTCATTTCCTTCCAATTACCTGCCTGCTCACGTTTATTTTTTTCTCCTGCACCCAACATCAAAAAACGGCTTCCACTTCCGGTTGTGCTTTAGATACTTTTCTAAATGCATACATAGATACTACCGTGAAACCACAGGATGATTTCTTCCATTTTTCCATGGGAAAATGGGTGAAAAACAATCCAGTTCCGGCTTCAGAACGTTCCTGGGGAATCTGGAGCAAAGTGAATGAAGAGAATTACGGCCGCATGAAAACCATCAATGAAGAAGCTGCATCAAAAACTGCAGAGAATGGCACCAACTGGCAAAAGATAGGTGACTTCTGGCACACCGGAATGGATACAGCTGCCATTGAACAACAGGACATTCAACCACTGTCATCCGAACTTGCAAAAATCAATGCATTGGCTGACGTTAATGCGGTGATAGCAGAAATTGGATTCCTGCAATCCATCGGAGTGGGTGCTTTATTTGGCAGTTATATTTACCAGGATGAAAAAAACAGTGAGAAGATGGTGTTACACCTGTTCCAGGGTGGTATCGGATTGCCGGATCGTGATTATTATTTCGACAACGACGAACGCGCTAAAAATATCCGAACTGAGTATGTGAAGCACATCACCAAAATGTTTGTACTGATGGGTGAGGATGACGCCACCGCTGAAAAAAATGCGGCTACCATCATGCGCATGGAAACTTCACTGGCAGAAAAATCGCGCAAGCTCGCAGACCTGCGCGATCCGTATAAAAATTATAATAAGATGGATATGGCAGGTCTTAGTAAAATGACGCCTACCATTAAATGGAGCAGTTTATTAACCACCTCAGGTATTAAATCAATTGATACAGTGATCGTTGGTCAACCCGAATTCTTTAAACGAACAGAAGAATTGGTAAAGAGTGAAAGCATCGACAACTGGAAAACATACCTCCGCTGGAATCTGATCAACACGTATGCAGATAAACTGAGTAAGCCTTTCGATGCTCAGAATTTCAGTTTTTACGGAACGGTGCTGAACGGAACAAAGGAGCAACGCCCCCGCTGGAAACGCGTTTTAGACGAAGAAGAAAACCTAATGGGTTTTATGCTGGGCCAATTATATGTAGAGCGGTATTATTCTCCAGAAGTAAAAGCACGCTATGATAAAATGGTCGACAATGTGCTCGATGCCTACCGGGAACGCATCAATCAACTCGATTGGATGAGTGATGCCACCAAACAAAAGGCACAACAAAAGCTGGGAACGGTAATGAAGAAAGTGGGTTATCCTGATAAGTGGAGAGATTATTCCTCCCTGGTGATCGACAAAAGGTCCTACGCGGAAAATGTTATGCGCGCAACAAAATGGCACAACGATTATGAAATTGCCAAACTCAATAAACCGGTTGACCGCACGGAATGGGATATGACGCCACAAACCTGGAACGCTTACTACAATCCGTCCAACAATGAAATTGTATTGCCTGCTGCGGCTTTCATTGTTCCTGGAATGGATGACTCCTGCGTGGATGATGCCATCATGTATGGCTATGCAGCAGGTTCAACGATTGGTCATGAAATAACGCATGGCTTTGACGACCAGGGAAGTCAGTTTGATGAGAAAGGGAATTTAGTGGAATGGTGGACAAAAGATGACCGTACAAAATTTCTGGAAAAAACAGGTACGATCGTAAAGCAGTTCAATGAATTTATGGTGCTTGACAGTCTGCACGTTAATGGTGATGCAACACAAGGTGAGAACATTGCCGATCTGGGTGGTATGTTGCTCGGCCTGGATGCTTTCAAGAAAACAGAACAATATAAAGCAGGAGAAAAAATTGGTGGCTTCACTCCTGTTCAGCGGTACTTCATTGGTTTTGCACTTTCCTGGTATGGACAATATCGCCCTGAAGCATTGGCATTACGTATCAAAACCGATGTGCATTCCCCGAATTTCCTACGTGTGAACGGACCACCTGTAAACATTGATGAATTCTATACTGCCTTCAATATTCAGCCTGGCGATAAGATGTATAGGCCAGATAGTTTGAGAGTGAGGATTTGGTAATTGCATTTCATAAAAAAAATCCGCAAAGTGATTAAACAGCTTTGCGGATTTTTTTTCATTTAAAGAATTCATTGTAAATTCGGTTACTATTTTTCAAATGAGTATCGACACTTATCGCCCGCCCCGTACTGTAATGGAAGTTTATGAAATGCTTCCGGAAGGTACTTTATGTGAAGTTATCGAAAACCAGCTATATATGGCTCCTGCTCCCAACGAACCACATCAGAAGTTGTCCATTGGACTTGCGTCTGCTATTTATTATTTTGTTGAAAGGCATCACCTTGGAGAGGTGAGAGCTGCGCCTTATGGTGTCTACCTGAATGAAAAAAATGTCTTCCAACCTGATATTTTATTTATTTCCAGCGGAAATATTAAGGGGATAAAGAACAATGGTTTTTATGGATCGCCTGATTTGGTGATTGAAATTCTTTCTCCGTCTAATGCACAATATGACCTGATCCAAAAAAAGAAAATATATGAGCGCTGCGGTGTTAAAGAATTTTGGGTGATTGATCCGATGAGTAAAGAAGCAAAGGGATTTTATTTGTCAGCGAAAAAATATATCCCGCTCGCTACAGCAAGGGGAAAAATCTCTTCAAAAATATTGAGTCATACTTTTTCCTTTTGAATTCTTAGATGGCATCTTGAAAAACCTGCCATTTACCGTTCTCACCCTGGAAAAGGAAACAGGATGACAAGTAAAAGAGAATATTTTTAGCAATAACCTTTAAAAGAAAAATCCGAGATACCTGTCGAACCTGCACGGAGCGGTTAGCATCAGTACAATAAAAGTGGTCAACCTTATCCAGGTTCAGCCAGGAATCTCCAGGCTCAGCCAGGTCTTTATACTGCGTTTATTCCTTATTCTCCACCCCCGTGACAAGGGGGCATGTCTGCCGGTTTCATCACCCCACGGGATTTATAAGTTCAGGTAACGTAAAGGCAAGTGACAGAAAGTGCTGAATTGAATGTATTAGCCACCATAATTCAATCCATCTCCGCCGGAAGAAGCAATAGTAGAAGAAGAGTTTCCCCGGCATAATTTCACCATGAGGACACTTCCCGCCACTTGCCAAATACCCCCAAACAATTAATGATTCAAAGAACCGGTGTAAAAGTATATTCTGCTTTAAGGTGTTTGAACTTATTTCAATATTATTTTCAAATTTTTCGATGCTGTCTAAAATTCATTGTTTATTTTTGAATAATTCTAATTCAACTGCTTACTATGCCTGCTAAATTGAATTTTGACAAATTGGATCTCCAGATTATTTCTGAAATGATGCGCAATGCATCCATCTCGTATAAGGAACTTGGAAAAAAATTATACGTATCCGGCGGCACCATTCACGTTCGCATGAAAAAGTTGCAAAGGCTTGGCGTAATCACCGGTTCACGTTATCACATCAACCTGAAGAAAGTCGGCTATGATGTGATCGCTTTCATTGGCGTGTATCTCGAAAAGAGTTCGATGTACGATTCAGTCGCCAAGGAATTGAAAAAACTTCCCGAAATCGTGCGGTTGAACTATACTACCGGCAACTACAGCATGTTTGCAGAGATCGTATGCCGCGACATGGATCACCTGAAGAAAGTGCTGCATGATGAATTACAGAAGATCAAAGGCATCGAACGTACCGAAACACTGATCTCCCTGGAAGAAAGTTTTAACCGCAGCGCAGAGATTTTATAGTGTTGCTCTTTCTTTGAAAAAACGTAATTTGGTATTGATTTTCTGCCATGGAAATAAATATTGATCGTCCTCCCCGAACCGCTATGGAAGTTTTTGAACTGCTTCCGGAAGGCACCTTATGTGAAGTTATCGAAAACCAATTGTATATGGCACCGCCCCCCAGTGAATTTCATCAGGCAGTACTTACTGATTTGATTGTTGAAATCGGAAATTATGTAAAGCAGTACCAATTGGGTATTGTTCGGGTTGCTCCTTACGGAGTATATTTAGATAATAAAAATGTAGTAGAGCCTGACTTGTTATTTATAGCACAGGAAAACATCGGGGCAATTCAAAAAAATGGATTGCATGGTGCTCCCGATCTGATCATTGAAATTTTGTCACCCTCCAACGAACGGCATGATACTGTGAAGAAGAAAAAGCTGTACGAAAAATTTGGGGTGAAGGAATATTGGATCGTTGATCCGGAAACTAAAGTTGCAACCGGTTATGAATGGATAGCCGGAAAGTTTTTGGACTTAGGCACTTCAACCCGAACGCTTCCTTCCAAACTCCTCCATCAAACATTTTCATTCTGAATCAACTTCCACAAGACACCTTCCTTCAGTGCATATGCTGACTGCGTGATTTTTTGAATGTTGAAATGCTGCAGGACTACTGCCGTAATAACAGCACCTACTGTAATCATCCCGGCGCGAAAAGCTTTCATACCCCGCATAGCCAGCCGTTGCTCCAGGTTACTTTGAATTAATTGCTGATAAATAATATGAAATTGCTCCGGTGAAAAATCAAAGGATCTTTCTTCCTTCGGGATTTCAGCATGAAAAAACTGGTGTGAGATAATATTTGCAAACGTATCAAAAGAACCGGAGGCACCGACAAGATGCGTGATATCAAAATCATCTTTTTTCGTAAATAAAGGTTGCAATACTTCCTTTAAAAATGATTTCAATTGTTCTGCTTCTTTAACGGAGATCGGTTCGTGATGATGAAATTCTTGTTTCAACACTGATGCACCTACCGGGAAACTTTGCTTCCAGAATAATTGGTTCTTGCCGGCAATAATAAATTCCGTACTGCCTCCGCCAATATCCATAATCAAAACAGGTTCTTCATTCAGCTTTACAGCCTGTCGTACTCCCAGGCAGATCAATGCTGCTTCTTCATCGCCGGAAATCTTCCGCACTTCCATTGGACAAATGGATTTTATTTGCTGAATAAAAAT
>JBDSEW010000236.1:0-3573 GCA_039919825.1 Chitinophagales bacterium
TAAATCCGCGCGATGAAGATGCGCGATACAATCTCACTTTCGTGAATGCAATACTGACGGCAAAGCAAGGCACCACTGATAAAACCGAAGCGCGTAAGACCAGGGAAATCTTTCAGCCACCACCGCAGAAAAACCTTACCCCTGAAGAACAACGGCGTTTATTGGATGAACTGAATGCCGCGGAAAACCAAACAATGCAACAACGGCCAAAGAAGTTGCAGCAAAAAAAGAAAAATACAAAAGACTGGTAACAATGTAACTCGTGCTTTAGCACGAGCAATCCGCCAATTTTTACAACCACACACAAAAATTATTTCTAAGTGTCCTTGCTTGCAATTATTTTTATCGTACATTTGCGATAAACAATAAAGAAAATGGCTGCACACAAGAAGGCTGAATTTAGTCTGAAAGAAAATGAACTGGCGGCTTTTGCCAAAGCATTGAGCCATCCGGCCAGGATCGCCATTCTCAAAACCATTGCTGCACATAATACCTGTATTTGCGGTGAGATTGTAGAGGTATTGCCACTTGCCCAATCTACTGTTTCACAGCACCTGAAGGAATTGCTGAATGCAGGCCTCATTGAAGGCACAGTGGATGGGCCCAAATCCTGCTACTGCATCAATTGGAAAACATTCAACAAATTTTCAGAAAGCTTCAACTCATTTTTTAACAAGGCAAAAGCTATGAATGAAAGCTGCTGCTGATCACCACAGAAGTAATAACAACCCATCATCAAACAACAAGCATCATGGAAAACAATGAAAAAATCAAAGAACAGGTAAGAGAAACTTACACTGAAATTGCATTGCAAGAGAGAAGTGTAAATGCTTCTTCTTGTTGTGGCGCTACCAGCTGCTGTGGCGCAGGCGATAGCTTAATGGCGGAAGATTACAGCCAGCTAAAAGGATACAACCCCGATGCTGATCTGGGATTGGGTTGTGGACTTCCGACACAATTTGCAAAAATTGAAAAAGGTGATGTGGTGATTGACCTTGGCTCTGGAGCGGGTAATGATTGTTTTGTAGCTCGCGCTGAAACAGGTGAAGAAGGAAAAGTGATTGGAATTGATATGACCGGAGCGATGATCAGCAAAGCAAGAGCGAATGCGGAGAAACTCGGCTTTCACAATGTGGAATTCAGGCTGGGAGAAATTGAGAACCTTCCCGTATCATCCTCTGAAGCCAATGTAATCGTCAGCAATTGCGTGCTCAATCTTGTTCCTGATAAGGAAAAAGCTTTTGCAGAAATCTACCGTGTATTGAAACCCGGTGGCCATTTCAGCATCTCAGATATCGTGCTCGATGGCACGTTTCCGGACAAAATTCTAAACGCCGCTGAAATGTATGCGGGTTGCGTTTCAGGCGCTATTCAAAAATCAACCTATCTCAATATTATTGCAGATAGCGGGTTTGAAAACATGGTCTTGCAGAAAGAAAAACTTATCACAGTTCCAAATGATATACTTGCGGAGTATCTGTCCGCTGAAGAAATTGCTACCTACCAAAAAAGTGGCACCGGCATTTACAGCATCACTGTTTATGCAGAGAAGAAAAAAACCAGGCCTGAAAAAAATGAAGCAGCCTGCTGCGACAAAACCGTTTGTTGTCAATAACCCATCAACACTTCAGCAATGAACACAGAACCCTTAACAAAGAAACATTACCCTGCAGTGAAAGAAATTTACCTGCAGGGGATTGCTACCGGTAATGCAACTTTCCAGGCAGCTGTACCTGAGTGGGAAACCTGGGATAGCGATCATCTACCGCACAGCAGGTTAGTTGCAGTAGATAATGAAACAGTAACAGGATGGGCTGCATTAACTGCGGTATCCGGCAGGTGTGTATATGCCGGTGTTGCAGAAGTAAGTGTTTATGTAAATGAAAAGTTGAGAGGAAAGGGTGTCGGCAAATTGTTATTACAGCAATTGATTCTTGAAAGTGAGCAGCATCGCATCTGGACCTTACAGTCAGGTATCTTTCCTGAAAACACCGCCAGTTTGAAAATTCATAAGGCCGCGGGATTCCGCGAAGCTGGCTATCGTGAAAAGATTGGAAAGATGAACGGCCATTGGCGTGATACTATTTTGCTGGAGCGCAGAAGTAGGATTGTGGGTATTGATTAATTCAGTTCTCTGATTCCTGGTCTTGATGAGAGAACCAAATGAATACAATATTGAAATGTTGAATATTCAACATTCAATTCTAAATCCTGCGTAAGGAATTATTCATAAAAATGCTCCAACCCAATTGATGAAAAAGAACATCCTTTTCGTTTGTATGGAAAATTCAAACCGCAGCCAGATGGCGGAAGCATTTTCAAAAATTCATGGAGAGAAAACGGTGAATGCTTACAGCGCCGGATCAAAACCATCAGGTGTCATAAATCCAAAAGCAATCGCAGCGATGAAAGAAAGCAGGTATGATCTTTCTATTCACAAATCCAAATCTCTGAATGAAATTCCGAATGTGGTGTATGAATATGCCATTACGATGGGTTGCGGAGATGAATGCCCGTTTGTGATTGCGCACCACAAAGAAGACTGGGACATTCCAGATCCGAAAAATATGGAGCCTGATTCATTCAGAAGCATCAGAGACCTGATTGAGCAGAAGGTAAAGGATTTGCTTAAGGGAATCCGATCCTCAAAGCCCGGGCTTAAGCTTGGAGTTTGAAGATCGGAATTCTCAGATCCAAACCGGCAACACGTTCATAATAGGTGTATGACAATCGAAATTGTGAGCAACGCGACTCCAACCGGGAAATGAAGTTTATTTAGCGCCAAAACGCTAAGCCGCTAAGAAGATTATGGAAGATCAACAGTTTTTCTGTTTTTTTGGCGCCTTAGCGTCTTGGCGCTTATTTTATTTTACGACCAGGAATCACAAATTGTCGTACACCCCTCATAATCTTTCCTGAAAATGAAAAAGCGAAGTAATATTTTTGCAACGCCATGAAGCGCTCGCCCATCCGCATTTTCCTGTTACTCGGACTCATTTCTATATCAGGCGCGCTCATTACACAAATTTTCTGGCTGCAAAAAGCCATGAAGGCCAAAGGTGATAACTTCGACGACAATGTAGTATTGTCACTGCGCCGTGTGGCTGAGCACCTTGATGTTTCTTCTACCAATTCCATCATTACGCTCGAAGTAGTCCGTAAAATTTCCGACCGTACTTTTCAATTGACCGTAAATGACAAGGTAGATTGCAATGTGCTCGAGTACTATCTGCGTACGGAACTTTCTTATCCCAGTCTCGATGTGGATTTCACCTATCACATTCACGAAGCCGAAACGGACGAAGAAGTATTCAGCAAAGATGTTGACCTGAAAGACCAAAAAAGTCTATACGCAGTAAGCACCGACCTTCCTGTATTTTCAAGCGGCGCTTATAATGTGATCATCTATTTTCCAACAAGAGCGGTCTACATTGGTGTAAAGATGACTATCTGGATTTTTTCTTCCTTTATCCTGCTGGTGGTTACCTTCTTTTTTGTGTACACCATTTTTATCATCCTCCGGCAATTCCGGCTCGTGGAAATGCAAAAAGATTTTGTAAACAACATGGCCCA
>JBDSEW010000284.1:0-9433 GCA_039919825.1 Chitinophagales bacterium
TTGAATTGTGTAAGCTGCAAGGGAAAACATATGAAAATGCCGCCGCGGAATTAAAGATATCAAAACATACGGTCAAAGAATATTTATCGGAAGCAATGGCCAGCGTAAAAAAATATGTGCAGCAACATCCGTGAAATGATTGGTGTTGGGGCAAAATAAGAGTAGTAAACTGGACATTTCAATTCAGAGCTACCGATGCTATCGCTTTTTCCAGCGATAGTATCAGTTTTTCAGTTTTACTGATGCTTAGTCGTCAAGCGATACTATCGCTGGGAGCGATAGCATCGCACGCACGTTTTCTTAGGGTAATTTTCTATTCATTAACTCGAGCCAATGAAGCTAAGCAAAGCATAAAGGCATTTTAGAGCACCTTTTGAAACATCCTCTAAAAATAAAAATCAATCCTACCCCCCTTTTTTATACATCCTGCAGTATTTAGTAAAAACAATACCGTGCAAGACAGGGCTGAGCAGCTAAAACAATTGTTGGAAAAAAGTGAATGGACTACAGAAGAGAAGCAATGGTTATCAGATTACCTTCAAAACTCAGAAGGAGGAGAATTAAAACTTATCATGGACAAGGCATTTTCCAGCTATTCTGAAAATGAAAAAATTATTGATCAGCACCGCTCTGAAAAAATATTTAAAGACATACATGAAAAAATCGGTGACCAGAAAACCACTGACAACATACGCACCATTCGATACTGGAAATTGAATTGGGCTATCGCAGCTTCATTAATGCTCATCCTGTCGATGGGTGTGTATCTTCTTTTTGTAACCCAGCGTCCAAAACAGGTAGCAGATACTACAGTAAAAGATAAAATCTATAAAAATGATGTTGCTCCGGGTGGCGACAAGGCAGAACTCACCCTTGCAAACGGAATGAAGATCATACTAGACAGTGCATTAAATGGATCACTGGCCAGCCAGGGAATTACTCAAATCAACAGGCAGCAAGGACAATTAATATACAGTGTTCCATCCCATTCAGGTGCAGAAGGTGAAGTGATGTACAATACGTTAACCACTCCCCGTGGCGGACAACAAAAAATAGTTTTATCAGATGGAACACAGGTGTGGATGAATGCTGCATCCTCACTTCACTTTCCTACAGCCTTTACTGGTAAAGAAAGAAGAGTGGAAGTTACCGGAGAAGTCTATTTCGAAGTAGCAAAAAATGCATCACAGCCTTTTATTGTATCGGTAAACAATGCTGAAATACATGTATTGGGTACTCATTTTAATGTGATGTCATATAGTGATGAAGTTGCACTTACTACAACATTACTGGAAGGTTCAGTCAGTTTCACCTATGATAACAACAGCAGTATTCTGAAACCCGGCCAGCAATCACAGCTTACCAGCGATGGGCAGGTTAAAGTGATCAGTGATGTAAATACGGACCAGGTGGTTGCCTGGAAAAATGAATTCTTTGATTTCGAAGGTGCAGATATTGAACAGGTGATGAGACAGTTGGCGCGCTGGTATGATGTGGATATAGCCTATCATCAAAAACCAGGTGATCTCTTTTTTGCCGAGATACCACGCAACACAAAACTATCGGATGTATTGAAAGCATTGGCACTTACAGGTAGCGTAAAGTTTGAAATTGAAGGAAGGAGCATTGTAGTGATGCCGTAGAATTATTGCATTTGAACGCTAAGTATGAAGAGGTAATCTTAAAAGTCTGGAAGTCATCCTGAACTTGTTTCAGGATCTGTTCTGAAATACTATTTCTTAGAACCCGGGATTTTGAGATTGGAGAGCGAGAGACTCCTCTCTCCTTTTGCGCCACCGCGCTCCGTCGCTAAAGCTATGGCGCGAGCGACTAAAGCTAAGGCGGCACGCGGTCGGAGAGGGGCCGGGGTGAGGATATAAAAGTGATGATTGTAAAAGAGTGCAGTTTTTTTAAGAACCAGAAATAGGTACCAGTGTCTGCCTCATAAACCAAAAAAAGCCGGAAGTGGTGGAACACTTCCGGCAGGAAATTTCGGCTAATCGCATAGCAATCGGTGAGATTTTTAATTTGACTAACCAAAAAACAAATTTATGCAATTTGTTCATCTACACACATGCTTCCTGAACAGGAAGGCCTACAAATTTTTTCTGACCATGAAACTTACTACTCTTCTCCTGCTTGCCGGCTGCGCAATAGTAAGCGCAAAAGGTTTTTCTCAGGAAGTAAGCATCAATGAAAAAAATGTTCCGGTAGAAAAAGTATTCAAAGAAATACGGCGGCAAACAGGTTACACATTCGTGTATACCGAAAGCCTTTTGCGAAAGGCAAAGAAGGTTTCGCTTACCATTAACAACGTTCCCGTAGAAACAGCGCTGGACAGTTGTTTACATAATCAGCCTCTTTCCTATAGCATTCTGAATCAAATGGTGGTGATTAAGGTGAAAGACTCTCAGGCACAGCATTCAGCTGCTGTGCCTGTTAGTATAACAGGCCGCATCATTGATGATCAGGGCGAACCACTCGTAGGAGCTACGATTGCTGAAAAAGGAACCACCAACGGTGTTGCCACAGATGAGAACGGGAATTTTACCATCACTGTATCTGGAGAAAACACGGTGCTGGTAATTTCTTATGTCGGATACCAGAACAAAGAAGTTGTTGCGGGAACACAGACTAATCTAACTGTTCAGTTGATGCAGCTTGCTCAATCCCTGAATGAAGTGGTAGTGATTGGTTATGGTACCACTACAAAAGGAGAAGTGACGGGCTCCATCGCCACCATTTCTTCCAAAGATTTTCAGAAAGGTGTGATGACTACACCGGAACAACTGATAGCAGGTAAAATAGCCGGTGTATCGGTAACTTCCAACAGCGGATCACCCGGTGCAGGAAGCACGATCCGCATTCGCGGAGGAGCTTCTTTAAATGCCAGCAATGATCCATTGATCGTGATTGACGGCGTGCCTTTGACGAATACTAATATTTATGGCACTTCAAATCCATTAAACCTCATCAACCCGAATGACATTGCCACCTTCACTGTTTTGAAAGATGCATCTGCAACGGCGATCTACGGTTCGAGAGCATCCAATGGCGTTATTCTGATCACTACTAAAAAAGGCAAATCAGGCAAGCCAGTATTTAATTTTTCCACGCAGCTTTCTGTTTCCCGGCTCATCAAGCAAGCCGATGTTTTAACTGCGGATGAGTTTCGCAATTATGTAGACTCTGTTGGAACCGATGAATTCCAAGCATTAATGGGTGATGCAAGTACCAATTGGCAGGATGAAATTTATAAAACTGCAGTAGGAACTGATAATAACCTGAGTGTATCCGGTTCATTAAAAAATACGCCGTATCGTATTTCAGCTGGTTACCTGAACCAGGATGGAATATTAAATACAGACAACCTGCAACGATTTTCAGGAGGGATTTCTGTTTCCCCCATGTTACTGGATGAACACCTGAAGATTGATGTGAATTTAAAAGGCGCTATCAACGACACACGTTTCGCAAATGGTGCTGCAGTTTCAAATGCTGCCTACTTCGATCCTACGCAACCTGTGCATGCAGACACGCCGTTCGGCGGATATTATGAATGGTATTCTGTGGATGCAGCTACAGGTGATGTTACGCTTAACAAACTTGCACCCCGCAATCCGGTAGCGTTACTGGATCTCTATAAAAATACAAGTACTGTAATGCGCAGCTATGGTAATGTGCAGGCGGATTATAAATTTCATTTTCTCCCTGAGCTGCGTGCGAATCTTAACCTTGGTTATGATGTTGCGAGCGGAAAAGGAAATATCGAAGTTCCTGCGTATGCTGCACAAAATTATCTTGACACAGGCCAGCACAATCAGTATTCGAACCAGGTGAACAATACAGTCGTAGAGTTTTATCTGAATTACAATAAAACTTTTGAATCCATTAAAAGCAATATCAATGCTACAGGCGGATACGGTTATTATAATAACCTTTCTACATTAGACAACTATCCATACATAAGGGCGAATGGCGACACCGTTCCCGGAAGCATTCCTGAATTTATGTTTGACCAACCTCAAAACAGGCTGCTTTCCTTTTATGGCCGCTTGATTTATACCTACAATTCAAAATATATTGTAGCAGCATCCATTCGTTCTGACGGCTCTTCCAGGTTTTCTCCAGACAACCGGTGGGGAGTATTTCCCTCAGTTGCGTTTACCTGGAGAATCAACCAGGAAAGTTTTCTTATCAATTCAAAAACACTTTCTGATCTTAAACTGCGGTTGAGTTATGGAGTTACCGGCAACCAGGATGGCATTGCCAATTATCCTTACCTCGGTGTCTACTCCACCAGCGATAATTCATCCATGGTTCAGTTTGGAAATACCTTTTACCACATGGGCACTCCTGCAGCTTATGATGCAAAAATCAAATGGGAACAAACAGCCACCTTTAATGCAGGAGCAGATTATGGTTTCCTGGATAACCGAATCAGTGGGAGTATAGATGTCTATTTTAAGAAAACCAAGGATCTGCTGAACACCATTCCAATTCCTGCAGGCTCTAATTTTAGCAGCAGCATCCTCACCAACGTTGGCAATATTGAAAACAAAGGTGTTGAGCTTGCCATCAACTTAAATCCTGTCAGGACCAATGATATCTCCTGGGATGTAAACTTTAATCTTGCTTACAACAACAGCAAAATAACCAAGCTCACCGCAACTGAAGATTCCACTTATGCAGGAACGCTGGTGGGTGGTGTTCAAATCAACAGTGTTGGATACAGTCCGTATTCTTTCTATGTCTATCACCAGCAGTATGATGAAAGCGGAAAGCCTGTTGAAGGAGTTTATGTGGACGTGAATGAAGATGGTATCATCAATCAAAATGATTTGTACAGGTATCAATCACCGAATCCCAAATACATACTTGGATTTTCTACACAATTCAGTATTAAGAAGTGGTCGCTTGGTACAACAATTCGGGCAAACCTGGACAACTACATGTATAATGGTCTTGCAACAGGTGCTTCACAATCCAATATGTTTAATCCACTCGGTTACCTGGCGAATACATTATCTGAAATTACCGAGAGTAATTTTTATTACGGTCAGCAGAATTCTGATTACTTCGTTCAGAATGCGTCCTTCCTGAAAATGGACAACTTAACACTCACCTACGACTTCGGGCGCATCATGAATGAAAAGGTGGGACTTCGGGTAAGTGCCAATTGTCAGAATGTGTTTACCGTTACTCAATATACCGGTATTGATCCTGAAATCTATAGCGGGTTGGATTATTCGCTATACCCACGACCACAGATCTACAGCCTCAATGTAAACGTTCAGTTTTAATTCGTATAACCAATTGAAATCATGAAACAAGCAACTACTATCCTTAAGAGCAGCGCAATGATCGCCATCGTTTTCTTTTGCGCCTGCAGTAAAACACTCGATCTCCAGCCACTCAATTCCAATACTTCTGATAAACAGTACAGCACTCCGGAAGGTTACAAAGAAGTGCTCGCAAAAGTATATGGAAGTTTTTCATTGGTAAGCAGCAATGGTGTTGCAGTTTCCGATATCAACCTTGCAGGGATTACCGATGCAGCCACTACTGATTTTGTACGGGCCTACTGGAATCTCCAGGAACTCACCACTGACGAAGACATCTGTGCGTGGAATGATGTGAACCTGCAGAGCTTTCACAACCTCAACTGGACTTCCAACAATGTGCTTATCGCAGCTTTGTATTCAAGAAGCCTTTTTCAAATTACTGTCTGCAATGAATTTATCCGTGAATCAACAGATGAAAAGCTGAGCAGCCGAAACATTACTGGCAGCGATGCGGAAAACATCAGGCATTACCAGGCGGAAGCACGTTTTATCAGGGCCTACCAATATTGGGTGTTGATGGATCTTTTTGCCAACCCGCCGTTTGTAACGGAAGATGATCCTATCGGAGCTTATATTCCTCCACAAATAGAACGCAAAGATCTATTCAACTATATAGAATCAGAACTTATGTCGATGGAAGCACAGTTAGTGCTGCCTATGCAAAATGAATATGGGCGTGCTGACCAGGCTGCTGCATGGTCATTGCTTGCGAGGATGTATCTGAATGCAGAAGTTTATACCGGCACTCCACGGTATGCTGATGCCATCAACTATTCAGAAAAAGTAATCAATGCAGGGTTTGGACTGATGCCGCACTATGCAAATCTTTTTATGTCAGACAACAACCTCAACAATCCTGAAATTATTTTACCAGTGGCATATGATGCTACCAATTCTCAAAATTATGGTGGCACCACTTTCCTGATTTGTTCGGCACATGGAACCAATGCAGAGGATAACAAGAATGCAGGAATACCAGGTGGCGGATGGCTTGGCAATCGTTCTACTAAAAATCTCCCGTTAGTGTTTGGCGATTATAGCGGTGATGCTGATAAACGCGCGATGTTTGGAATGGGCACACTGGAAATTAGCAATGTCCTGAATTTTAATGAAGGCCTCGGCGTAAATAAATTCAGCAATGTTACTTCTACAGGATCTACTCCGTATTCTCCGAATGGTGTGCTGGTAAGTACTGACTTCCCCCTTTTCAGGCTTGCAGAAATCTACCTGATCTATATCGAATCGGTGAAGCGTGGCGGTGGTGGGAGTGAGTCAACCGCACTTGACTATTTCAATAAGCTTCGCGAAAGAGGTTACGAAAACAGCACTGGTAATGTGAGCAGCTTTACACTTACTGACGTGCTCAACGAAAGACAGCGCGAATTGTATTGGGAAGGTTTTCGCCGCACTGACCTGATTCGTTATGATCTTTTCACATCCGCATCTTACGTGTGGCCGTGGAAAGCAGGTGCATCACAGGGAACAGGCGTTGACAGTCACTACCAGCTTTTCCCGAGTCCCTCCACCGATATTATTTCAAATACCAACCTTAAACAAAATCCGGGTTATTAATTTTTTTCTTTCACACCAAACTCTTTAAAAAAATGAATAAAATAATTAATCTCTTAACATGGTTCGCAGCAGTTGTTCTGCTACTCTCCTCCTGCAAAAAAGAAGGTGAAGTATTCACTGTTACTGAAGGCACCTTTCCAGCCAATGCACTCTCCTCCTCTTCCAGTGCGATCGTACTAAACCAGGCAACAGAGAATGAAATAGCAGTAACCTTTAACTGGCTCGCAGCAGATTTTGGAGAGCAACCTGTTATCGCATACACATTACAATTAGATGTGCCGGTAGATACCAGTGGTACTAACGGATGGTCGAACGCCAACGTCATCATTGCCGGCAATGATGTATTGACCTATAGCTTTATTATAAAAGACCTGAATGGCATTTTAAATTCAATGGGCTTGATTCCGGGAACCGCACATAATTTTGTAGCGCGTATAAAAGCGGAAGTGCCTCAAAATAATGGTACGCCATCTTCGCTCGCACCTATTTATTCCAACATACTTGCACTTACCATCACGTCTTATGGAACCAGTTTGTACGTACCGGGAGATTACCAGGGATGGGATCCTTCATCCGCACCATTGCTAAATGCTGCTGAAGGAAAGCCGGGCATGTATGAAGGGTATGTTTACATGCCGAACAGTGGTTTACAGTATTTCAAATATACCAGCTCACCCGATTGGGATCATATCAACTATGGAGATGGTGGCAATGGAACATTAACTACTGATGGGCTTGCAGGAGGTCTTAGTGTACCCGATGGAGGATATTACGAAGTAACGGCGAATTTAAATGATCAAACCTGGACCGCAACAAAAACTACCTGGGGTATCATCGGTGACGCTTCACCAGGTGGCTGGACTACCGATTCACAAATGAGTTATGATGAAGTAAACCAGGTGTGGACGGCAACATTAGATATGATACATAGTGGTTCATTCAAGTTCAGAGCTAACAATGAGTGGGTAATTGATTTTGGTATTGATGGTGATGGTAACATTCAGTATGCAGACAATCCCTTTTTCGGATACAATCCGGATCTTTCGAATCTCACCGTTCCAGAGGATGGAAATTACACCATCACACTTGACTTACATTTGTCAGGAGTTTACAATTATACGATAACCAAAAACTAAGTCAATTATTTTTATCTGAATCATTAATTGAACCTAACTTTGGCATGGCTTGCAACTGATCTTTTTTACCTTGATCAAAATAAGTTCTGTCAAAGTTTACTTAACAAGGAATGAAAATTTATTGCAATGTTTTATTGATTTTGTTTGTATGGATATTGTTCTCCTGCAATAAAAACGATGACTTTCCACCATTTACTCCACATATAGCTGACACTACTTTCGTACAATATGGCATTCCATTCAGCGGTGTACCTGACCGTGAAGATGCTATAATTTACCAGGTAAACATCAGGGCATTCAGCACTACCGGAGATTTTCAGGGTGTTATTGCGAGACTGGATTCCATCAAGGCACTGGGAGTAAATGTAATTTACCTGATGCCAATTTATCCCATAGGAACTGTCAACGCTGTCAACTCTCCCTATTGTGTAAAAGATTACACTGCGGTCAACATTGAATTTGGAACATTGGATGACCTTCGGCAGCTGGTAGACGGTGCGCACAGCAGAAATATGAGTGTCTTGTTAGATTGGGTGGCCAACCATACTGCATGGGATCATCCCTGGATCAGCGCACATAAAGATTGGTACCAGCAGGATGCAGCAGGGAATATTATCATACCTCCGGGCACTAACTACACAGATGTAGCTCAGCTTGATTTCGCCGCTACGGCAATGCGCCTGGAAATGATAGAGGCCATGCAGTACTGGGTTTATGAAGCCAATGTAGATGGATTTCGATGCGATTATGCAGACGGTCCGCCCATTGATTTTTGGGAACAGGCAATTGTAGCACTCCGTAAAATTTCAACGCATAAACTATTGCTTTTTGCAGAGGGAACCAGCAGTGAAAGCTATACCGCAGGATTCGACTATACCTTTGGATTTAATTTCTATGAAAACCTGAAACAAATCTTCAGCAGCAATAAATCAGTTACGTCTATAGATGGCTTAAACACCAGTGAGTACATCAGTGCATCAGATGGACAACAGGTAGTAAGATATACTACTAACCACGATGTGAACAGCTCAGATGGCACTCCATTGGCATTGTTCGGAGGTGAAGATGGATCTGTAGCAGCATTTGCAGTGGTAGCCTGTATGAAAGGCATACCCATGATTTATGGCGGACAAGAAGTAGGCATGACACAGCAAATCACCTTTCCTTTCACCGGAATAAATATCAACTGGTCCGAAAATACACAGATAACCCAGTCTTACAAAAAGATACTTAAGTTCCGGAATGAGAATGAGGCGGTAAGAAAAGGCATGCTTGTATCCTACAGTACGAATGATGTATGCGCCTTCACCAATGAAATAGGAAATAGCAAGGTTTTGGTAATAGCCAACCTGCGAAACGGCACGGTCAATTTTACTTTTT
>JBDSEW010000326.1:0-9676 GCA_039919825.1 Chitinophagales bacterium
TTCATATCGGAATGGCAGTTGCTGTTGAAGAGGGCTTGCTGGTTCCGGTTATTAAATTTGCTGACCAGAAATCATTGTCACAGATCAGTGAAGAAGCGCATGCATTTGCCGCTAAAGCCAAAGAAAAGAAGTTGCAGCCCGATGAGATGCAGAGTAATACCTTTACCATTTCCAACCTCGGAATGATGGACATTGATGAATTCACTGCCATCATCAATCCACCTGATGCCTGTATTATGGCGATTGGAAAAATCAAAAAGATTCCCGCTGTTATAAATGATGAAATTAAAATCAGCAATGTGCTTACCGTAACGCTTTCCTGTGATCACAGGGTGGTTGACGGAGCAACAGGAGCGCGTTTTCTGCAAACATTTAAATCCTGCCTTCAGAACCCGTTGAGTATGCTCTATTGAAAATGCTCCTTTTGATTGCCTCAAAAGGTCCGGATGAGCCGTCATGCCGAATTTATTTCGGCATCTGCTTCTTTATGGACAGATCCTGCCCACAGGATCCTTCGGAAAACAAGTTCAGGAAGATTTCAAGACTTTTGAGACAGCGTCTTTTCTTTGAAGATTACTCACCTGTCATTAATGAATCTTGTGATCACAGTTTCACCACTTTCCTTAAAAAGGATTGTGTGCCTGCTTTCAGTTCAAGTACATACACACCTGTTGCAAATTCATCGAAGGAAAAGGACGGGTTGTAGGAACCAGCCTGCTGCGTTTCATTGGTTAACACGGTAATCCTGCTTCCTGATAGGTTCAATAAAGAAATAGTAACGGGTTGCTGATTGCTTAAGTAATAAGTGAGGTGAAGCTGATCAGCTACCGGATTGGGATAAATATTTAAAGAAGCCAGGTCAATCTCTTCATTGATACCTGCTTCAAGTGATTCAGATACGGTAAGAGTTGAAGTGTGTATTACATCACCTGTGCTGTTATTGTTATTGTTGGTAAAGTTAAAGGCGCCGTAAAAAGTCACATCACCGGTTCCGGTTGCCGGTGCTGTCCAGGCAAAACTCCAGCTTGCCGAATGTGATGGGAAACTTGTTCCTGTACTCTTATGGGTAATGTATTTATTCGCTGAACTTGTAAACTTGGTCTTATCGGCATCCACCAGGGCCAGGGTACCCAAAAGCGTTCCGGC
Organism: Chitinophagales bacterium; assembly: GCA_039919825.1. GTDB lineage: Bacteria > Bacteroidota > Bacteroidia > Chitinophagales > UBA10324 > JACCZZ01. The sequence continues at coordinate 1,147 of JBDSEW010000326.1, forward strand.
AGTATTTTGAGGTGAAATCTGAAAGCCAAATTTCACCAGGGCTGGATCTGAAACTGTTGCAGTGATGGTATAGGTACTTCCGGCAACATATCCTGTTTCAGGCACATCCGAAGTAAAAACCTCTGAAATTGGAGTAGCAGGACCAGGATGGCAGGCTACCTGTGCACATGTTTTATTATCTGCAGGAGAGCCGGTGTTTCCAGTGGGAGCACCTGCTCCGTTGCTGTGAGCAGTATCCAACGAAAAGCTGATAATGCCCAATGTTATAAGGCATGCACACGAAAAGAGGAGTATATTCTTAATCATAAAGAACCAAATTTTGGCGCAAAGGTAATCCTCCACTGCGAGATTCGAAAAAGATTCGTGGAAGGGGTGTACAACAAATCATTCAGTTTTCTCGAGCAATGGTGGGCGGGACGCCAACCATGTACTGTCATAGGGAAGGTACAGTCCGTGGTCGGCGTCTCGAGGACCACAAAAACAAAGATTTGTCGTGCACCCGGTGGAAGTGCTCAGGGTTCGTTCCTTCCGCATAGGAAACATAATGGAAGCAGGAGGATACAGGTAAGTTTAATTCGTAAACTAAATTAATATTTAAAGGCTCTTCCTCAAGCCTACTGAATAAAATGTGGTGAAAGAATAGTTGTTATGGTGGAAAAAAGGACAACGACATTAAATGGTTGTTAATTAAGAGCACCATCATCAACTTCTTGCAGCCATTTCATTACTGCACTTACTGTTTCTGTAACGGCTGCTTCATCAAACGGAGATTTCAGGCCTGCAACAGCTACCAGCTTCAGAAATGATTTACTGCCACCTTCTTTACACAGGCGAATATAGTCTTCAATGGCAGCTTTCCTGTTTTGAGTGGATTTGATCCAAAACTGAAAAGCACAGATCTGTGCAAGCGTATAATCAATGTAGTAAAACGGATGCTTGTAGATATGTGCCTGCCGTTGCCAGAATCCACCGCTTTCTAAAAAATCATTGTCTTCATAAACACGGTGGGGCAGGTATTTTTTTTCCAGTGATCGCCAGAAGGTATTTCTTTCTTCAGAAGTGAGTTCAGGATTTTCGTAGATGTGATGCTGAAATTCATCCACTGCAACGCCATACGGCAGAAAAATAAGAGAGTGGCTTAAATGAGCAAACTTGTACTTTTCTGTTTGTCCGTTAAAGAATAAATTCATCCAGGGCCAGGTTAAAAATTCCATGCTCATGGAATGTATCTCTGCTGCTTCGCTGGTTGGGAAAAAATATTCTTCCAGTCCTAAATCCCGGCTGCAGAATGTTTGAAAGGCATGTCCTGCTTCGTGGGTAAGCACGTCAATATCACCGGAAGTGCCATTGAAATTGGAAAAAATAAAAGGGCTTCTTGATTCACTTAGAAAAGTGCAATAGCCACCACTGGCTTTGTTGGGTTTATTCACCAGGTCCATTAACTCATTGTCGATCATGTAGCGGAAAAACTCACCGGTTTCGGGCGATAGCTCACTATACATTTGCTGCGCATGATTTACAATCCAGTCCGGTGATCCATGAGGTTTGGCATTACCGGTACTGTAGTCAAGTAACTCATCAAAATACATCAGCTTATTCAGGCCAAGCCTCTTCCCTTGCCTTTCCTTCAGTGCCGATACCAGCGGAACAATTTTTTCCTCCACCATTTTCCGGAATTCTTTTACCATAGTAGCATCATAATCTGTCCGGCACATACGCATGTAACCCACCATCACAAAATTTTCAAGTCCCAGTTTTAATGCAATGGTATGCCGCACTTTTACGAGGTCGTCGAAAATACGGTCGAGCTCCGCTGCATTGGTCTTAAAAAACGCATCTGTCTTTTCATGCGCTGCTTTCCGTATGCTTCTGTCGGTAGAGAGTTTAAAGGGAACCATGCTGCTGAGGTTCAGCTTTTGACCGTCGAAATCAATCTCTGCGCCGGCAATCAACTTCGTGTATTCTGTTGTAAGTTCATTCTCACGCTGCAGGTCTTCAATAATCTCAGGTGAAAATGTTTTCAGCGTAAGGCGTGCAATCTCAAACAGCTGCTGCCCATACCGTTCCTCCAGCTCCTTCCTGAAGGAAGAACTCAGTAGCTTTTTATAAAATTCAGACACCAGGTCGAGGTAGATCGGATAAGAGTTATCGAAATAATCCTGCTCCTTTTCAAAAAAAGTATCGCTGGTGTTGATCGTATGCCTGATATTGGCCACATTGCTCATGGTTTCGAAATGGGCACGGAGCTTATAAATAGTGCCAATCACGCCAATTTGTTCTGGTGCACTTGCCGATTTTGTAAATGCCTGCAACAAAACATTCATCTGTTGCCTGATGTGCTCGAGGTCAGGCCGGAGATAAGTTATTTCACTGAATTTCATGGAAGAGTATATAGATAGTTTAAAACTACAGGTATTCGATTTACGATCTAAAACTATTTTTTGAGATCACGCCTCCAGAAATCCTCCACCCATACCTTTTTCACACGCCCTTTCATAGGAGGATTCAATTTGGCAATGCGCACCTGCAGCCGCTTAATGGAAGGATATTCACCGGCAATTTTATTGGTGATTTTCTTTACGGCCGTCTCCAGCAGGTTCATGGGCTCTGCCACAGCCTCGCGCACCAGGTCATAAACATCTTCGTAATCAATGGTTTCTTCAAGCTTATCAGTTGATTCAGCTTTTTGCGTCGCTACCTCCAGCTTAACCGATACCTCAATTTCATTTCCCAGCAATTTCTCAGCGTCATAATAACCAATGTGAGCGCGAAAGATCATTCCTTCAATAGAAATTACAGCCATATTAATTGCAGGGATTGGGAATCGTGAGCTTGAATTGCGGCCAAATATCGGAATATCACAGGTATTAATCTATCCTAAAAAAGGTCTAACCGTTGAGTTACTGTATAATTAGCAGCAAATTTTCAAAATGTGAAACCCTCCAATCACCAAATCCAATCCCTACATTTGCACCACAAAAAAATCTTGCAAATGCCCACTGATCGTTACCAGCAGCCAGACTATTACCAGGTAGATGAATTACTCACTGATGAACAGAAACTGATCCGTGATACGGTAAGGGCCTGGGTGAAAAAGGAAGTATCACCGATCATCGAAGAGTATGCGCAACGGGCTGAATTTCCCAAACAACTCATCAAAGGATTAGCAGAACAGGGCTGTTTCGGGCCAACCATTCCGGTGGAGTACGGTGGCGGCGGACTCGATCATATTTCTTATGGACTGATGATGCAGGAAATTGAACGGGGAGATTCAGGGGTGCGATCAACAGCATCTGTGCAGGGCTCATTGGTGATGTACCCTATCTATGCTTACGGAAGCGAAGAACAACGGAAAAAATATCTCCCCAAACTGGCCAGCGGAGAATGGATGGGATGTTTCGGATTGACTGAACCGGATCATGGTTCTAACCCTTCCGACATGATCACCCATTATAAAGATGCAGGCGATCATGTTGTGTTGAACGGCGCAAAGATGTGGATATCCAATTCTCCTTTTGCTGATGTTGCCGTAGTATGGGCCAAAGATGAACAAGGTGATATTCGTGGATTGGTGGTTGAGCGTGGGATGAAAGGATTTACTACACCTGAAACACATGGCAAGTGGTCGTTGCGTGCTTCAGCTACCGGTGAACTGGTGTTCGACAATGTGCAGGTGCCGAAAGAAAATATTTTTCCGGATGTGAAAGGATTGAAAGGGCCGTTGGGATGTTTGAGCAAGGCCCGTTATGGCATTGCCTGGGGAGCATTGGGTGCTGCAATGGATTGCTATGATTCAGCATTAAGGTATTCACAGGAACGCATCCAGTTCGGAAGGCCGATAGGAGGGTTTCAACTCACGCAAAAGAAACTGGCCGAAATGATCACAGAAATTACCAAAGCACAATTATTGGTGTGGCGGTTGGGGGTTTTGATGAATGAAAACCGTGCGACACCCGCACAAATTTCTATGGCTAAAAGAAACTCTGTGGAAATCGCATTGCATATTGCCCGGGAAGCAAGACAGATACATGGTGGCATGGGCATCACGGGTGAATATCCCATCATGCGGCACATGATGAATTTGGAATCAGTGGTAACGTATGAAGGAACACATGACATTCATTTGCTGATAACAGGAATGGATGTGACCGGGTTGAATGCGTTTAAATAGAACGGATCATGATGCACGTACCACAACATGCCCATGTTTAACTACCTGCAACTCTTTCGTATTGATCGCTGGATTCCCATCCTCTTTTTCGTTGCACTGCTGATCACCGGAATTTTTATTTATGGTGATTATGGCCTGTGCTGGGATGATCCGATGCAGCACAAATTGGGACTCGTAGCCTGGGACTATGTTTCCGGTAAAAGCAATGACCTCTTCGGAAATGAAAATTGCTACATCAATCCATTGGTGATGATGGTGGAAGTGTTACCGGAAAAAATTCTCCAGCCGGCCACTGAAGCAGAAGCATTCTTATTAAAACACCTTGCAAATTTTATTCTCTGCTGGCTCGGATTAATTATCTTTTACCTGCTTGGATTGCGGTTATTCCGTGATTATCGTTTTGCATTGATTGCCTGTTTGCTTCTCATACTTACGCCACGTCTTTTAGCGCATTTCTTTTATAATTCGAAAGACCTGCCGTTTCTTTTTCTGTTTGTGCTCAGCATGTATGTTTTAGTTACGTGGATTCAAAAGCCGTCGTGGAGCAGAATTGGGTGGCTTGCAGTATGCTCCGGTATCCTTACTGCAACACGTGTGGTTGGTGTGTTATTTCCGGTAATAATTTTCATTGTAGTGATTGTTGCGATGCTTGCCAGGAAGCTGAGCCGGAAAGAATTACGGATGATAATGGTGTATTTTCTGCTTTACCCATTTACAGTCTATGTTTTTTTTCCATCTATCTGGGAACACCCGTTCGAAAAATTTTTCGCTGCGATTGCACTTTATACACATCATCCTTATGATGTCACAACATTGTTTATGGGAGAGACTGTTCATTCATTGGAAACTCCCTGGTATTACGTTCCGGTCTGGATGCTGATCATCATACCTATCGGCTGGTGGCTGCTTTTTTTAGGAGGAATGGTTGCATTAATCAAAAGGTTGATTTTGGAACGAATGAAGTTTTCACTTTTGTGGCTTTCTGTTTTGCTTTGGCTATTTCTTCCATTAAGTGCAGTAGTGTTACTACGGGGAAGTACTTATGAAGATGCGCGCCACTTTTTTTTCATTCAACCGGCTTTGTTATTAATTTCAACGGCAGGTATGCAATGGTTGCTGCGTACGAATTCCTCATCAAAAATATTTTGGAAAAGTCCTGCGTCACTTATTGCATTGACTGTATTTATAGTTACAACATCCTATTTACTGCTCTTCAATTTTAAATATCACCCGTTCCAGCACAGCTATTTTAACGCCATTGGAAGAAAGTATGCACAAGACAGCTTCGACAAAGACTACTGGGGCGTTTCCTATAAAAATGCACTGGAGTTTTTAGTGAAGTATGAACAGAAAGATTCTATGAAGGTGCGTTGGAAAATTGATCCCTGCGAATGGAACCTGGTTTGGTTAAGCGAGCGTGATCGCAACCGGATTCATTTTGTGAAGTACGATCAGTGTGAATATTACATTACCAACTACCGGAGTCATACACCTTTCGATGCTGTTGGAGAAAAGATCTACGAAGAGAGAGTACAGGGCTTTACGATTGTAGCAGTATACAAAATGCATCCTCCTAACGATATACCAGTTTCGACTCCGTGAGATGATAGATTCTTTAGTACTTTAGTGAGCTGCTTGCCTTTGCAAAAGGAATTGATTCATCATAAGCTGCAGCCATTAAATTTTATCTCCTGATGAATCTTTCAATATAGTGCCTCTTTTCCGAGTAAATATCAATTAAGTAAATACCAGCCGTTAAAGATTCAACATCAAGTTTGAAACTACTTCTATGATCAGGCTGAATTATTCCCTCCATAACTATTGAACCAAGTACATTTCGAACTGTAATAGTTTTCATCCTCTCAGTCGGATCATCGAAATTAACCTGCAAAATATTTTCCGCTGGATTTGGAATTATTCTTATCCCTTGGTAAACTGGAACATTCGAAACTCCAACATCAATAATCGTATCGCAAGGAGATAATATTTTATAGAGCCCGATAATATTGTCTTCATAACATCTCAATCCTGATGGAAAAGGGTCTGCTATTGGATGTGGTGGAACGAAATAACTTTCAGAACCGATATTTAAAATGGCTTTTCCATTAAACTTCCAGAAGGGGTCTATACTTTTTGTTACCATGAATGGAAGTAAATAACCATTAATGCTGGTATCTCCAGTTGAAATTACAGATACGAGGATGCTATCTGCAAGCTCAAAAGCTTCATGTGCGTAAAATACCTCACCCGCAATCTTAGTAAAATCGTACAGTAAATGCCAATTGGTGTCAGAAGCATAGCTTACATACATTTTCAGGCTATCACGGTATGCATAAAATTCTTCCATCGATTCTGAAAATAGTTGCTTGCAATTTTTGCCAAAACGGATAGTTTCTGTTACACTCGTAATTTTTTTAACGTAAAGGTCCCCGAACACCTGGTATTCGTTATAGTACCAGGTCGCGCCAACGGGGGCAAATTCAGGATATTGGGCGAAAGCTGAAGTGACTGGGAAAGCCGATAATCCAATAATGATCAATGATAAACAGCAGATTGTTTTCATACGAATAATTAATTTTACATAGAGGAAAAAATAGCACTTTATCTTTCAACCACCGCCATTGTCGCCATCATTTTCGCAGTCATCACTTCCTTATCATCCGTAATGGCAAATACATCGCATTCGGCGATGGATATTTTCCGGCCGTGCTTTATCACCTTACTTCTTGCTTCCAGAAAATCACCTGAACAAGGACGCAGAAAATTTATTTTGAATTCTATACTCAGGGGTAATTGACCAACGCTCAGCAGGGAGCCCACTGCAGTGCCACAACTATGATCAGCAAGTGTGGATTGAACACCCGCATGAACGAAACCGTCCTGCTGGTGATGTGATTGATTGATCTTTAATCGGATTATACAACTGCCTTCCGATGCAGCAATTAATTCGGCACCAATTGATTTCAGAAAAATAGCTTTGTCAAAAATTTCCTGGCAATAGGCAACGATCATATTCCGGGTGCATTTGATGGAAATTTAAACCGCCAAAGCTCATTTGTTTTTTACCGGCGACAATATCATTTGCTCTTCTTTCCTCCATTCACGGTCCAGAATAAAGGTTCCGAAAGGTATTAGCGAAGCAATAAAAGCAATGGCTGCTTTCTTTATCGGCCATTGCAGAGTGAACTTCACATTTGCAAGTGCAACGAGGTATAAAATAAACAGCAGCCCATGAACCCATCCGGTGTATTTTACAGCTTCTGGTAGGTCTGCTAAATATTTTAATGGCATCGCTATAAATAAAAGAACCACGAAGGAGATGCCTTCAGTAATTCCTGTCAACCTTAATCTGCCGATAGCAGTATTGGAAAAGCTTAGTTTCATGGAGCAAAAATGCTGGTTTTCCAAGCTATGGAAAAATAAATTTTTAAGTCAACCGGCTTCACAGCAACCATTAAGTCATATATTCATTTGGCAATTAATAAATCAGCTCTTCTTACCCGGCAATAACGGGACAAACTTAAACGTATCAAAAACTTCTTCTTTGATCTCATCCTTCGAAATTTTGGTGAATCGTTTCATCATTTGCATTTCACCACTTCCTACAGGGATCACCAGCATACCACCTGTTTTAAGTTGTGCCATTAATTTTTCAGGAACAAATGGGGCCGCAGCAGTCACTAATATTTTCTCGAAAGGAGCAAAGGAAGGCAGGCCTTCGTATCCGTCACCATAAAAGCATTTCACCTGTGAATAACCAATTGAAGGGATCAGGGCTTTTGTTTTCTCATAGAGTTTCTTCATGCGTTCGATGCTGAACACCCTCGCTTTCATTTCAGCCAGTATGCAGGCCTGGTAACCGGAGCCTGTGCCCACTTCTAAAATTTTCTCACCTTTTTTTAATTCCAGCAATTGCGTTTGATACGCCACTGTGTAGGGTTGTGAAATAGTCTGGCCTTCACCTATCGGGAAAGCGGTGTCTTCATAAGCCCTTTCAATAAAGGCGCTCTCAAAAGCAAACAAATGACGTGGTACCACCTCCATTGCCCGAAGAACCTCTTCATCATGAATGCCTTTTGCTTTCACAATTTCCATCAGTTTCTTGCGCATGCCCTTATGACGGAAAGTATCAGTCAGCATCATGATAAATTGTTATTTCACTCTTTGTTGCCCGCAAATGTAACTGTAACACTTTGAAATATTCTTCTCCTCTTAGAGCCTGTTAGGATTTAATCTAAATTAAATTTTACGAAGACATTTTCAAACAAAATAATGATCATAGATGAGAGCGGGGAGGAAGTCCTTCCCTTGCGCCACCGCTAAAGCTAAGGCGGCACGCGGTTGGGGGAAGGATTTAGG
>JBDSEW010000379.1:0-9023 GCA_039919825.1 Chitinophagales bacterium
ATCAACCTTTTTGTCTTTTCCTGTTTCACAAAGCACCCCATGTTCCTTTGGATCCCCGGCCTGACGATACCACGCTGTATCTTACGGAAACCATGCCCTTTCCGGAAGATTTCTATCCTTACACTGAAGCTTTCCCCAGCTACCTTTATGAGTGTCACAGTTTTATTAATAATACCGATACATTGGCTTATGAGTGGCTGAAATATTACCAATTGCTTGCAGGTGTAGACTGGAGTGTTGGAGCAATATTGACAAAACTTGAAAACCAGGGTAAACTAGACAGCACGCTCATCATGTTTACCAGCGATAATGGACTTTTAAAAGGTGAACACCTGTTACGTGGTAAACAAATTCCACAGGATGAATCATTGCGTTTACCAATGTTTATCCGGTATCCGGCCTGGTACGCACCAGGCACAAAAATAGAAGATGAAATGGTGATGAATATTGACATTGCACCCACGTTACTGGATGCAGCAGGAATCAATAATCCTGCAAAAATGGATGGCTGGTCAATTCACGACATTACTTCAGGTGTTAAACACCGAAAAGAATTTTTATACGAATTCTATAACAAAGAGGAATGTACACCAACGATTCATGCTGTCCGTTCATTCGATTACAAATATGTTTACAACTCCTGCGATAATGTAGTCGAAGAATTCTACGATCTCATCAATGATTCACTCGAAACTTACAATAAAATCAATCAACCTTCCTATCAGGCATTAATTCAGACATACCGAGAAAAACTTGATTCATTACGGAAGTTTTATGGTGATACAATACTGGTTGATACGGTAATAGCATGCGAAATATGGAATGGAATAGAGATTGAAAATGATGAGAATGATGATGATGAGGAATCAGGTGTTCTTTATGCTTCAGTATATCCAAACCCGGGACATGAATTGATCACTATCAGCTGGTCATATCTATTTACTGCTGAAACTGAAATCACTATTTCTGATATCACCGGAAGAAAAATCTATTACAATTCATTCCGGAATTCCGCAAGCCGCAATACAAACGTAGATTCAAAAAATTGGTCACCCGGAATGTATATTATCTCTATAACATCAGGAACCCAGGAGAAGGTGTTGAAGTATTTGAAAGAATGATGAGCTAGAGCAATTTAGCCTTTAAGCTCAGGTCAAGGCTGTTGTATGAATGGGTTAATGCGCCAACTGATATAAAATCAACGCCGGTTGCAGCAATGCTTCTCACTGTTTCGAGATTTACACCTCCGGATGCTTCTGTTTCTATCTTCCTTCCAATCATGGCTACTGCTCTTTGTGTATTCTCCAGCGTAAAATTATCAAGCATTATCCGGTTAACATTTCCGGTTTCCAAAATCAATGCTACATCATCAAGGGATCTTGCTTCTATTTCTACAATAAGCGAAAGATTATTTTGATTCAGATATGTCGTTGTCGCTTCAATGGCATTGACAATACCTCCGGCATAATCGATATGATTGTCCTTGATTAAGATCATGTCAAACAACCCAAAACGATGATTGTGTCCTCCACCAATTCGAACAGCCCATTTTTCAGCAGTACGGAATAAAGGAGTTGTCTTGCGTGTATCCAGAACTTTTGCACCAAATCCTTCTATCCTTTTCACATATTTGCTGGTAAGCGTCGCAATTCCGCTCATTCTTTGCATGCAGTTTAGTGCAAGTCGTTCGCCAGTAAGGATTGCACGTGCATTGCCGGAAAGTTCAAATGCAACTTCTCCATTTTGTACAAAAGTGCCATCATTAATGAGCACCTTCATTTCCATGGAAGGATCTAAATGATAAAATATCTTTTGAGCAAGTTCAACTCCGGCCAGAATGCCAGTGTCTTTTATTCGTAGTTGCGCTCTTGCAGATGCATCCTGTTTTATACAAGAAAGGGAGGTATGATCACCCTCCCTGATATCTTCGTCTAGTGCCTGTTGTATAAAATTCTCCCAATACACTAGTGTTGCTTTTCAAATCTCATTTCCTGTATAGTGGAGCTGCTGCCTTTTTGCTTCACATAAAAATATACCCTGAAAGACTGGTTAGAGGATTTTAGCGGGCCAATTCCGTAGGCCGATCCTTCACCAGAATTTCCACGGTGGACCACCTCAAAGGATTGAACAGGATTTTTGGAAAAGAAGTCACGCAAAACCATTTCCGCCTGCACTTTGCTATAAACAGATTCTTTGTCAAGAATCGTAATTTCTACATTGGAATCAAAATACTTCGCTACTTCCTTTGAATTTCCACTTCTGATGGCGCCAGCTATGTTGTCGATTATGTCAAAGTTGGAAAAAACTGCAAATGGTGAAGAAAGCAGCAAGAATAGTACAATTCCCCTCATGCCTGGTAAAGTCATTTATTGATGATTTTCACAATTAATTAACAAAAATACTGCCAACAGCCCTTATACCAAATGGTAATCAAAATTAAGTATTTTCACTGCTAACGAAAGTAGCAAACTTTTCAGTGTTTTTACTCAGTCAACTGATTAGTGGTATTTCAAGGATCAATTGACCGGAATTCGAAAAGTTTGCTATTCTTGGAAAAAGATTCTTTAATCCAACCACTGTATAAAATTGCTTACACTGTTTCTTAGCCTTTTTAGCTTGCAACAATTTATTCAGTTATAGAAGAAAGTATGATTTAACAGGAACTTATCCTGAAAAAATATCATGAAGAAATTTTTTCTCACGCCAATCAGTATCCTGATAAGTTATTGCGTGGTAGACGCACAGACTCGAGACTGGAGCAACTCTGAAATTGATCTATCCGAATTTATACCAAACATCTATTTTTTGACGATAAGGTCAGGTGATACCTCTTTTAGTAGTAAAGTAATGCTGCCGCATTAGCAAAACGCTTTCACCTTGCCAACAATCCTGCTCACTTTTTTCTTGCAAACGATAACTATAAAAGGAGGCTATCGTGATTTTTTTATTGTGATTCCAGAAAAGTGATATTGCTTTCTCTCATGGCTATTCTCTCTTGATTTTATGCACCTCAATTTTTTAGTGTTGTAACTTTATCTGCAAACCTGTAGGTTTGGCAACTTTTTACCATGAATAAGAAAGTGATTCTGATGATTATGGACGGTTGGGGTCACGGCGCCCATCCTGCAAGCGATGGCATCTACCAGGCGCATGTTCCTTTTGTAAAAAATCTTTATTCAACGTATCCTCACTGCGAATTGATTACGTGTGGTGAAGCGGTTGGATTGCCGGAGGGTCAGATGGGAAATTCTGAAGTCGGGCATATGAATATTGGAGCCGGCCGCATTGTGTACCAGGAACTGATGCGCATCAATAAATCAATTGAAAATAAAGTGCTTCATAATAGTCCGGCCCTGCTGAAAGCATTCAATTATGCAAAGAAATATCATAAACCATTGCACTTGATGGGCCTTGTTTCAGATGGAGGTGTTCATTCGCATATTAATCACCTGATGGCATTGTGTGATATTGCAAAGGAGCAAGGGCTTAAAGAAGTTTATGTGCATGCCTTTACGGATGGAAGAGACACCGATCCTCAAAGTGGATTAGGTTTTTTGGAAGGATTACAAAAGCACCTTGAACAAAGCGTTGGTGAGATTGCTTCTGTAACAGGCAGGTACTATGCAATGGACCGGGATAACCGTTGGCAACGTGTAAAAATTGCCTATGATGCATTGGTTGCAGGGGTTGGAGAACGATCAGCTAACATTTATGATAGCGTCAGAAAATCATACGCTGAAAATGTGACGGATGAATTTATTAAGCCCATTGTGAAAGTAAATGAAAAAGGTTATCCGATTGCCACGATTGCCGAAGGAGATGTTGTACTTTGTTTTAACTTCAGAACAGATCGTTGCCGTGAAATTACAAGAGCGCTGACGCAACAGGATTTCCCTGAATTTGAAATGAAAAAATTAGCCCTGAACTATACCACCATGACTATCTATGATCATACTTTCCAGGGAGTGCATTATATTTTTTCAAACGACGATCTTACCCATACGCTCGGAGAAACATTGACTAAAAATGGCCTTACACAGATCAGGATGGCGGAAACTGAAAAGTATCCACACGTAACCTTCTTTTTTAACGGAGGGCGTGAGCAACCTTTTCCGGGTGAATACCGCTTTATGGTTCCGTCACCTAAAGTAGCCACTTATGATTTACAACCGGAAATGAGTGCCATCGAAATAAAGAACCTGCTGATTTCCAAACTGAAAGAATTGCAACCGCACTTTGTCTGTATCAATTTCGCCAATGCTGATATGGTGGGGCATACCGGTGTAATGGCTGCGGTAAAAAAAGCAGTTGAAACAGTGGATAGATGTGTGAATGAAGTGGTGGAAGCCGCGCTTGAACTCGATTATGCGATTTTGCTAACTGCTGATCATGGCAATGCAGATTATATGATCAATGAGGATGGAAGTCCAAATACAGCTCATACCTTAAACCCGGTTCCTTTGTTTTTAATTGACCGATCATTAAAAGTAACTTTGAAAAATGGCAAATTGGGTGACCTCGCGCCTACCATCCTAACCCTGATGGAGCTTACTGTACCCAAAGAAATGTCAGGAGAAATCCTGATCGGAAACCAATGAGTTCTTTACTATATTTTCATAAATTATGGTTTGCTTACAAAATGAAAAGCAACACACCTTCAAACATATTCATAAAGATTTTTCCAGTGCTTACATTGCTTATAGCAGTTTCCTGTAATACTCCACCGGCTGCTTCTTCACAAAAATTATATTTTGACCTTAGCGGTTTTTTCGATCAGCAGGTGGAAACACTTTATAAGGATTCCTTCATTGTGCTGAAAACATCAAGCATCAACAACAATACAGATCAGCATGAGATGCCCTGGACAGATTGGCGAAAAGAGCTGGCTTTGTTTTATGCTTCCGACATCAACAAGACTGCATTGATGGGTAAATATGTCATCGATACCCTGATGATCGACAGCACCGAAAAAAAAGTTACTTACCAAAGCACCGACTCTACTTTAAGAACGCGCCTTCTTGAAATAACTTATTCATTGCCGGAGAATGCAGTTCAGTTACTGCACATCAGTAATCAATCATACAACATAATTTCCTCGAACAGGGAAGAACTTTACTATGAACCTGTAAAAACCTATATTATCAAATCAACCCAAAAAATGAAATTCTTTGGTGAAAATACCTTTGCAGTGAAAGGGGATATCGTCCAAAAGCAACGCGCTTACTTTTAAGAAATTTATTTCAGCGCAGAAACTTCAACCCTTGTTCCTCTTATGATTACTTTTGAAAAACTTTCCGTTAGTGAATTTTGCCATTTGTGACTTATCAGTAATTCCATTGCGTGCAAGTGCTTCTGATAAAAGCGAAATGATCTCGCAACTGCTGTTCGGGGAAGTGGTTGAAGTGCAGGAACGCGCCAAACAATGGCTGCGTGTTCGCACCGGTGCAGACAATTATGATGGCTGGATCGATGAGAAACAGGTTCAACCAATTACCTATAAGTCTTTTAAGGAACTTACTTCAACACCCAATATTTGCACACTGGATGCTATTGAAATTGCGCACAGCAAATTCCGCACCCTTCAACTTTTAACGGGAAGTTCATTACCCGGTTACAGCCAGCATACTTTTCGGGTGAACGAAGAAGAGTTCACCTTTAATGGAGCAGTCACTGATCCAGCAGCGTCTCATATCTCACAACACATCCCGGAGTATGCACTTAAATTTCTCAATAGCCCGTATCTGTGGGGAGGGAGATCCATATTCGGGATTGACTGTTCCGGATTCACCAATGTAGTATTCAAACTTGCCGGCATCCAGCTGCGCCGTGATGCGTGGCAACAGAGTGAACAGGGTGTACTGGTCAGCTTTATTGACCAGGCCCGCAGTGGGGATTTAGCATTCTTTCACAATGAAGAGGGAAAAATTACGCATACAGGTATCCTGCTTGATAATCAAAAGATCATTCATGCATCAGGCCGGGTGCGCATTGATTCAATAGATCACTATGGGATCTTTAATGAAGAGCAAAAGCGGTACAGCCATCAGTTGCGGTTGATTAAAAGGATGATTGATTGATGAACATTAGATGTTCACAAATGCTTGTTGCATAGTTGCGGTAAGCCGATACTTTTTCTATAAATTATGGTTTGCAAATTGCCCCTTATTCACTCATAACTGCCAATCCAACCCGTGTGATCAAAATTCTTTCAGCAGAACAAATCAGGGAAGCAGATCGATATACCATCGAACATGAATCCATCAGCAGTATTGACCTCATGGAAAGAGCAGCATTGGCCTTTGCTGAACTATTTATTAAAAAATATTCCCCGGAACATGCCATATATATCTTCTGTGGATACGGCAATAATGGAGGTGATGGTTTAGCAATTGCAAGAATATTGCTGAAAAAGAATTACCCAGTTCTTGTTTATATCCTGGCGGAGAATAATAAATATTCAAATGATTTTCTGGTCAATCAGTCAAGGTTGCAAAAAATAAATGATCAGGTTATTCATTTTATAACCGAAGCGGATGATTTCCCGGTTATCAATGGCAATTCCTTAATTATTGATGCATTGTTTGGCTCAGGTTTGAACAGGTCATTATCCGGCATTGCGGAAAAGCTGGTGAGTTACCTCAATATTCAAGAGGCTGTTCGGGTTGGAGTAGATATTCCGAGTGGTTTATTTCCTGACCGGGTGAGAGAGGGTGCTGTTTTCTTAGCTCACCATACCCTTACTTTTCTTCAACCCAAGCTTGCGTTTCTATTTCCTGAAAGTAATGAAGTGGTGGGTGAATGGGAGGCAATTGATATTGGGTTGAATAAAAAATTCATACAGTCACTTCCGTGCACTCATTTCCTTTCTGAAAAATCTGACATGGAAACAATCCTCCATTCGCGTGGGAAATTTGCTCACAAAGGAGGTTTTGGGCATGCCTTTATAAATGCCGGCAATCATGGAAAAATGGGTGCAGCAATTTTATGTGCAGGAGCCTGTATGCGCAGTGGGGCAGGTCTTACAACAGTTTACGTTCCGGAAGGAACGGCTGGCACCTTAAACGCAGCCATCCCGGAAGCCATGACGCTTACCTATTCAACGAAAATTAAATCCAGAGACAGTTTCTCCTCGGCTGCATTTGGACCAGGCATTGGTACGGATACCTATTCAACTGCTGCTTTCCTCAGGCTGTTAAAAAAGATAAAGGTGCCAGCAGTTTTCGATGCCGATGCATTAAATATTATATCGGCGCAAAAGAAAGGATTGAAGCTTCTGCCCAAAAATGCCATCATCACACCTCACTTAAAAGAATTTGAACGGCTTGCAGGTAAGACCAAGAACTGGTACAAACGACACAAACGTCAATCTGAACTTTCACAGGTGCACTCCATCTTCATTGTACTGAAAGGAGCATTCACCTGCATTACTACTCCTGATGGTTTGAGTTACTTCAATCCCACAGGCAACCCCGCAATGGCAAAAGGTGGCAGCGGAGATGTGCTTACCGGCATTATCGCAGGGTTGCTTGCACAAAAGTATTCTTCGTTGCAGGCAGCTTTGTTAGGTGTCTATTTACATGGACTATCAGGCGACCTTGCTGTGAAGAAACAATCGGTGCATTCTTTGCTGGCCAGTGATATCATTGCTACTATTGGAGATGCATTCCGGGAACTGGGTTCTGAAAAACTGTAATTCTTTAATCACATTATCCATTTTGCTTCTTTTGTTTTCTTCCTGCAGTACGCAAAAGAAAACAACCGTTTCAAGATCACCTGCATCAGCAAACAAGAAGGAATCTTCTGCACTCAGTAACGTAACCAGCCCGGAAAGAACCACAGAAAACTCCTCCAGCCTTCGATCTTACCAGGAAAAGTATAGACCATTGCTTGGCAGCCCTGCATCGCTCACAAACCCTGCACTCTTTCAATTCATGAATGAATGGCTGAAAGTTCCTTACAAATATGGTGGGAATTCAAAAGCAGGAGTTGATTGTTCGAGGCTTTCCATCTTTATGATGCAGGATGTATATCACAAAACAATTTCGGGAAGCTCTGCCGACATATTCAGGCAAACCAGGCCTGTTTCCAATGAAGGATTGCAGGAAGGTGATCTTGTTTTCTTCAAAATAAACAGCACTACAGTCAGCCATATGGGAGTTTACCTGGTCAACAATAAATTTATTCATTCCACTACGCAGGCCGGGGTAATCATCAGTGATTTGAATGATGTGTATTACAGGAAGTATTTTTTTTCGGCGGGACGGGTGAAGTAATAATTCCTTGCCAGGTTTTATTGGACAAATTTCCTATAATTCAGGACAAATTTCCTATCTTTGTTTTCAAATTCATTTCTATGTCAGTAGCAGCAGTTAAAACAAAGCATGAGCACCCTGCTCATTCTTCGATTTTTTTGAGGTATGATAAAAGCATCCGGGACCTGTTTACTATAGTGGTAGAAGCAAAAAAAGGCGTGAATGCACGGGCATTTTTCGACGTGGTTTCCATTTCAGGCATTGACAGAAACAAGCTCGCAGACCTTATGAATGTTTCACTAAAAACACTGCTCCGGTACAAGCAACAAAATAAAAAACTCAGTGCTACAAAAAGCGAACGTGTTCTGAAACTGATTGCTCTCTATAAAAAAGGAAATGAAATATTTGGCGATACGCATGCATTCAGGCGGTGGGTGGAAAAACCTGCTTACGGCCTGGGTAGCATGACACCAATAGAACTGATGCACACATCCGGCGGAATTGACCTGATACAGGAAGAATTATCCCGCATTGAATTTGGTGAGGTAGCCTGACCATGGAAGTTTACCGTATCGCGCTAAAAAAATGGTCGCGGAAACTATCTGCATCAGGCAATGCTGCAAGGTGGAATTCCCGGGGACAGGAAGTAATATACACTGCAGCATCACGTGCACTGGCATCTCTTGAAAATATTGTTCACCGCAGTGGTGAAGGGTTGAATGAAAATTTCAGGGTGATGATTATTGAGGTTCCCTCGACGGTTAAAATTGA
>JBDSEW010000406.1:0-3009 GCA_039919825.1 Chitinophagales bacterium
GCAGGAGCAGTCTTCATCAATGCATTGGTGAAAAGTGATGCACGTTATCCATTCGGTGGCGTGAAAAAATCCGGATACGGAAGAGAACTCGGAAAATACGGCATCCATGAATTTGTAAATGCCAAAACGATTTATATCGACCAATAAAATTTTGACGAAACAATAATTCTCAGGCAATCAATACCAACTAAGGACTCACTACTCACTACTCACTACTCACTACTCACTACTCATCATGGCCATAGTTACCACCAAAAAAGAAGAAACCGGATACGAGCTCTTCAAGCAGAAAAAAAAGAACAATGAACTCTTCGACAGAAGAAAAAGATTGGTTCCGAATGCACTCAGCATTTTCACACCAGCTACTATTTCAAAAGCCTCAGGTGCCATTGTTACCGATGTAGATGGCAATGAGCTGATTGATTTCACCGGCGGAATTGGAGTATTGAATGCTGGTCATTGTCCTCCTGCTGTGGTAAAAGCCATACAGGAACAAGCAGAAAAATTCATTCATACCTGCTTCGGAGTTGCTGCCTATGATTTATACCTTGATCTTGCAGAACGCCTTATCAATTTATTTCCACATGGTGATTCCACGAAAGTGCTGCTCACGAATTCCGGTGCAGAGAGTGTGGAGAATGCGATCAAAATTGCACGTCAGGCAACAGGAAGGCCTGCGGTCATTTGTTTCACGGGAGCATTTCACGGACGAACATTGATGGCAACAACGCTGACTTCTAAAGTGGGATACAAGATGGGTTGTGGCCCGTTTGCACCTGAAATTTACCGTGTAGAATTTCCGGATTATTCACACGATGGAAATGGAAGAAGTGAAGACGAGTTTGCAGACCACCACTTGCAAAAGCTTGATGAATTCTTTCATTACTACGTTTCCGAAAAAAATGTTGCTGCTATTATTATTGAATGTGTGCAAGGTGAAGGTGGTTTCAATGTAGTGCCAAAAAAATATTTACAAGGAATAAGAAAAGTGTGTGATGAAAATGGAATTGTTTTAATCATGGATGAAGTGCAAAGTGGTTTTGGAAGAACTGGTAAGTGGGCAGCGTATCAGCATTTCGATGTGGTACCGGATCTTTCCACCTGGGCAAAATCAATGGGCAGCGGCATGCCGATCGGTGCGGTTATCGGGAAAACTTTGGTGATGGATGGCATCAATCCCGGAACGATTGGCGGAACTTATTTGGGTAATCCGGTCTGTTGCGCTGCAGCCATTGCGACACTGGATTACATGAACCAGATTGACATCAATGCAAAAGGAAGAGCGGTTGGAGAAACGATTCGCCATCGTTTTATGGAGCTGAAGAAAAAATTCCCGCAGCATATTTCTGATGTTCGTGGCTTGGGGGCTATGATGGCATTCGAAGTTTCAAAAAATGGAGATATACATCAACCCGATGGCGAGCTCACCAAAAAACTCATGCAGCTTTGTTATGAAAAAGGATTGATCATCATCAGTGCCGGTGTAAATGGAAATGTAGTTCGTGTGTTGAGCCCGCTGGTGATTGAGGAGAAGGATCTGAAAAGGGGATTGGATATTATTGAAGCATCTTTAAGCGAACTCACGAAGCCGGATTGAACACTAATGAAAAAACAACTCATCAACGGTCAATGGTGCGATGCATCCAATAAGAAAACCTGGAATGTCATCAATCCTGCCAATGAAGAAATCGTAGCTACAGTTCCATATGGAGATGGTGCTGATTGTTATACCGCAATTGAAGCCGCCGTCGCAGCTTTCCCTTCATGGAGCAACCTTACTTCATGGATGCGTGCGGACCTATTGAAAAAAACTGCTGACATCATCCGAAAAAATATAAAAGAATATGCCGCAGAAACGATTCTCGAATCAGGCAAACCCATGGTGGAGGCACAAGGAGAATGGCGTGTTGCCGCAAACCTCTTTGAATGGTTTGCCGAAGAAGGAAAGCGTTCCTATGGCCGTGTGATCCCTTCAGCGCGCACGGATAAGCGCATGAGTGTGATCTACCAGCCAATGGGTGTGATAGGAATTATCACTGCATGGAATTTTCCTGCTTACAATCCTGCACGTGCCTGTGCGGCCGCATTGGCTGCCGGTTGCACAATTGTATGTAAAGGGTCTGAATACACTCCCCTTACTTCTATGAATCTATTTGCTGCGATGAAAGAAGCGGGTATTCCTGATGGTGTGGCAAACTTAGTGAATGGTGAATCTGATAAGATTGGCCAGGCAATGTTGGATCATCCAAAACTGAAAAAGATCAGCTTTACCGGAAGTACCCGTGTTGGAAAAATATTGATGGATGGTGCATCTAAAACCAACACGAAACTTGCACTGGAGTTGGGAGGCAATGCACCTGTGATCATAATGGACGATGTAGATGTGGAGCATGTGGCGAAAACTGCAGTCAACGGTCGTTTCAGAAATGCAGGACAGGTTTGCAACATTCCCCAGCGGTTTTATGTACACCGAAAAATTTATGATCAGTTTCTGTCTTTGCTCACGAAAAATGTTTCGCATCATACTATAGGCGATGGATTTGATGAATCGGTGAAGATGGGGCCGATGATCAATAAAAATCAACAACAGGCTGTGCTAAAAATTATTGAAGAAGCAAAAAGAGAAGGAGCAGAGATCACAATAGGAGGAGGAACGAGAGAAAAGGGATTTTTCATTGAACCTACCGTTATTGCAGACAGAAAAGCATCTGCAAAATTTTATGAAAAGGAAATTTTCGGTCCTGTACTGCCGGTCATTCCTTTTGATACCTTAGAGGAAGTGATTGAAAAGGCAAATAACACCCAATATGGCCTCGCAGCTTTTATCTGGACCAACAATTTAAAAACCGCCATTCACCTTTCTGAAAAATTAGAATTCGGGATGGTAGGAGTGAACGAGTGGATTCCTCATGCAACAGAAGCGCCTTTCGGAGGGTGGAAACAAAGTGGGATCGGCCACGAGAGCGGGAGCGAGGGATTGTATGAGTACATGGAGAAGAAGTTGATTTC
>JBDSEW010000412.1:0-4772 GCA_039919825.1 Chitinophagales bacterium
GATATAACATGGTGCAACAACAATGAAGCTGAGATCTGGAAGTTTTTTATTGAACACAAGCTGTTGTATAATCCTGATCCTTTGGAATTTTCAAAGTTTGTGACGGAAGGTCCATCTACTTCCGGCATGCCCACCGAAGCTCCGGGCAATATCGGAAGCTGGGTGGGATGGAGGATTGTTACAGCATACATGAAAAGAAATCCAGCTGTCACACCGGCGCTGTTGATGAATGAAGCAGATGCCCAGAAAATTTTAACTGAATCCAAATATAAACCCACGCGCTAAAACCCTTCGGCGCAAAATCGCTGAATGAAATAATTAACCAATATCACTTTAACAATATAACGATTACCAGCGTCAATATTCTTACCTTCATTTGCTGATTTCTTCTGTTAGTTTTACATTCACTGAAAATTCAGAATCATTCTATGGATTACGTACCTGTTGTTGACATGTCAGATTTTCTTTCCGGAACACCGGAAAAGAGGCGGAGCTTTGTAAAAGATCTTGGGGATGCATATCATGCACTAGGATTTGTGACCGTAAAAAATCATGGCATCAGCGATAAATTGATCGAAGAGTTATATCGTGAAGTGAAGGCATTTTTTTCAATGCCCGATGATATTAAATTCAAATATGAAAAGCCCGAACTCGCAGGACAGCGTGGTTATACTTCTTTCGGAAGAGAACATGCCAAAGGAAGTAAAGTAGCTGACCTTAAAGAATTTTTTCAGTTCGGGCAGATGGTTACCGATGAAGATCCGATCCGCAAAGAGTATCCCGACAATGTTTGGGTGTCTGAATTGCCAGGCTTCAACGAAGTAAACATCAATGCATATCGCAGTTTCGAAATTGCAGGAGGGCACTTGATGCGCGCCATAGCAGTGTATCTCGACCTTCCGGAAAATTACTTCGAGAAAAAAATACACAATGGAAACAGCATCCTGCGGGCTATTCATTATCCACCGCTCACAGGTGACCCCAAATCAGCGCTCCGGGCAGAACAGCATGAAGACATCAACCTTATTACATTACTGGTTGGCGCATCTGCTGAAGGCCTCGAAATTTTTACCAGGCAGGAAGAATGGGTGCCCGTAACAGCAATGCCCGGCCAGATTGTGGTGAATGTAGGAGATATGTTGCAGCGCCTCACCAACGACCGGCTCAAATCAACTACACACCGCGTCGTAAATCCTCCTAAGGAACTATGGGGTACTTCCCGGTACTCTATTCCATTCTTTCTTCATCCGCGTGCTGAAATGAGACTTGATTGTCTGGGTTCCTGCATATCACTCGAAAATTCCCGTAAATACGATCCCACTACCGCCGGAGAATACCTTGATGAAAGGTTGATTGAAATTGGGCTGAAAAAAACCAAATAATCACCTCATGAGACCAAGGGCCCTGATATATCTCAAGGATATATTCTTAGTCTCCATCACTTCCTTCGGTGGCCCACAGGGTCATCTGGCAGTGATGCATAGTATTTTAGTGAATAAGCGCCGCTACTTTACCGCTGAAGAGTTGCTTGAAGTAAACGCACTCTGCCAGATGTTGCCCGGCCCCGCTTCCACACAAACCATTATTGTGCTCACACAAAAAAAGTGGAATGTGCTGATGGCTATTCTGGCGCTGCTGGTTTGGATATTGCCTGCATCCATTCTGATGTCGCTGCTGGTAGCCGTGTTTTCTACATTTGAAACACGCAACATGCCCACCGATTTTCTGATGTTCATTCAACCGATGGCCATTGGGGTAATTGCACATGCCGGATTTAAGATGGGCATGTATGTGATACAAAACCGGACAGGATTATATATCATGCTACTTGCAATTGCGGCGGCGCTTTCCGTTACCACACCCTGGACATTTCCGCTTGTGCTGCTGGGAGCCGCTTTGGTAACCAATCGCACACACCGGCCAGAACGGGAGGAAAGCGGCTCACCGCCTGTACTCCCCGTTCAGGATGAGAACAAAGAGTTGCAACCTGTTAAATGGAACCATGCCTACCTGGGCATCGGAATATTTTTTGGCCTGTTTATTTTAGTAGGTGTAGTGGCAGTGGTTACGAAAGAGCGTCCCTTCATTCTTTTCGAAAATTTCTTTCGTTTTGGTGCACTTACTTTTGGTGGAGGTAGTGTGCTGGTGCCCATGATGTTTGAGCAGTTTGTGAAGCACCACCATTACATTTCTGCTACAGATTTTCTTTCCGGCCTCGCTATTAACCAGGCATTGCCAGGTCCTTCATTCGCACTTGCAGCTTTTACTGGCGGTATGGCATTAAAAGGCATGGGAGTTACTTCTCAGTTTGCAGGTTGTGTAATTGGAATTGTCGCAATCTTTTTACCCGGAGTACTTATGGCCTTCATCATTTTTCCATTCTGGCAATACACCAAGAATTTTACGTTCGTAAAAAAATCATTGATTGGTATCAATGCAGCATCGGTAGGACTGGTACTTGCTGCCGCTGTGATCCTGTATACAAATCTTGAGTTTCGCTGGATCAATATCGCAGTGGTAGTTATTACCTTTTTATTGCTGGAGTTTACAAAACTCAGAACACCGGTGCTGGTGGTGCTGGCGCTTGCAGCAGGAGTGGCCTATTCAAAATTTTAGAAGAGCCTCGGAAAAAAAAGTTTACGACCCTCAAACAAAGGAAAGCATTTTCCTGTATATTCCTGAAAATGGCCCTCACAACAAGCTAATAATCGGAGAAGTGGTAAATTTACTTTTTAACTGCCGGGGAAAACTATACAAATTAGTAGCTGTTGCATTCATAAAA
Organism: Chitinophagales bacterium; assembly: GCA_039919825.1. GTDB lineage: Bacteria > Bacteroidota > Bacteroidia > Chitinophagales > UBA10324 > JACCZZ01. Next base: position 2,783 of record JBDSEW010000412.1, read on the forward strand.
TGGGCTTTGTATGATAAATGGCCGTATTCAAAATAATAATTGCTATTCACTGAAACCACCTATTCAATGAGATCATTACTTTACAATTATCCGGGAATACTGCTGTTTTCCCTCTTCCTTACTTTACTTCAACCGGCAAACGCTCAGTATTGCACGCCCCTGTATTCAAATTCGTGTTTATCATCGAATGATTTCATCAATAATTTTACATTCGGTACGCTTTCAAATAATGGATCGGGCTGTAACGGAAATATTAACAATTACATCAATTATGCTCCAACAGGAACATTTACTGCCTCAGTAGAATTGGGTGCTTCCTATAATATTAGCCTGCAATCAGGCAATCAATGGCCCGAGGGTTTTGGTGTATGGATTGACTTTAACAACGATAATGATTTTGATGATGCTGATGAGTTTATTTATGCCTCTCCTTCTGTCAGTACCAACCAGTTTACAGGTTCGGTAATCATTCCGTCCAATAGCGATTATGTTGGCGATCATCGCATGAGGGTACGTTGTAAATTCTCCGGTATTGTTTCTTCTACTGAGTCATGCACGACGTTCAATTATGGCGAAACTGAAGACTATACCCTTTCTATTCTTCCGGCTACCACCAGCATGACGTATGTTTCGAGTACCGTTACACAAAACAATCTTGACGCAGTCGGTCTGGGTGCATCAGATGTGGAGATCATTAGCATCCAGGTGATCACCGCTGGAACGGTGAATCCACTAATTCTTTCTTCATTAACCATCAATTCAAATGGCTCCACCAATTTTGCCAATGATGTAGCTGCAGTGAAATTATATTACACTGGTAACAACTCTGCTTTCAGCACTGATCAGTTATATGCTACCGTCTCTGATCTTTCATTACCTGTTTCCGTTAATGCAACGCTTGCTCTTGGAACCAACTATTTCTGGATTGCTTATGACATCACGGGCAATGCTTTTACAGGAGATACTATAGATGCTGCATGCACTCAATTGGTGCTGACAGGATCAGGTGGAACGCAAATACCATCCGTTACTGCACCAGCCGGTTTTCGCGAGATCAACTACTGCTTTCCTACCTATACCGAACCCTGCAGTTCAGGGGATTTTATCGATAATTTAAGCTTTAATACACTCAGCAATTCCGGGTCAGGATGTAATGGCAATGCCAATAACTACATTTATTATACGCCGGCTGGAAACCTTACCACTACCGTTGAGACTGGAAGCAATTACGCCATTGCCTTGCAGGCGGGTGAAGGTTTCATCCAGGGATTTGGGGTTTGGATCGACTATAACAATGATCTTGATTTTGCTGATGCAGATGAATTCGTGTATGCATCACCGGTTTCCGGCACAGAATTGTTTGTGGGTGAGATAACGATTCCTGACAATCCTGCTTATCTCGGAGAACACCTTATGAGAGTTCGCTGCATATATAACAATGTGCCTGCAGCGGGAGATTTTTGCAACAATCAAAACAGGGGTGAAACGGAAGATTATACCATTACCGTTTCACAACCCAGTTCAATGTTTTACCAGTCAGCAACTACTACGCAAACGAACCTGAGCGATGTGCTGATTGGATCCGTTAACCAGGAAATTATCGGTGTGGAAGTGGTGGTTTCGGGAAGTAACGATCCATTTAATTTTACTTCACTCACTGTCAACTCAAACGGCACTTCCGATTTTACTAATGATGTGACCAATGTTAAAGTTTATTACACCGGAAACAATCCTATTTTTTCTTCAGCAACTCTTTTTGGATCTGCCACCAATCTTTCAACTCCCATTACAGGAAGTGTCAACCTTGTATCAGGTGTTAATCATTTCTGGGTGACGTATGACATTTCCCCAACAGCAGTAATTGGCCATTATGTGGATGCTGAATGCACACAGGTGGTGATGTCAACTGGAGGAACACAGGTTCCTGTTGTTACAGCTCCTGCCGGAAGTAGACAGGTAGGTTATTGTACAGCAGCCGGCGTGAGCGGTT
>JBDSEW010000426.1:0-6460 GCA_039919825.1 Chitinophagales bacterium
CCCAATGAAATCAACAATAATAAAAGGGCAAACCCGAAGGCATAGCTGCCATATATGGTTTCATTGAAAAAAAGCAGGGCAATAGCAAAAGTGGTGGTGAAAAGTGCGGCAATGCCAAACGCCTGCATATTCCTGATAAGCGTGAGCCGGATACGAAGGCTGTTGATCTGCCTCAGCAGGTGCGGCATTTGCTCTTTTTGGTACTTGATTTTAAGTCCCCGGATGAGGTTGGCAATTGCCAGGAAGCGTGTGGTATAGGCAATCAGCAGCAATGAAATTGTTGGAAAAAGTATGGCGGGCGTAGTGAGCGTAATTTCCATGAAAGAGGATTTGCTGCAAAGATCGCAAAGAAGAATGCAAAGGTGTTGCACTATATCGGTAAGAGTGCTTATAACCGGCCTAATTAAATGCTACGTTCGAAACCTTATAGGTTTTTTTCAAACCTATAAGGTTTTAACCATAGCAACAACCAACTCTCCAACATTCCCAATACCTTCCTAAACTTCTCTTATTTTTACTGCGCAATTTACAAGCATGAATATTTCCTATAACTGGCTGAAAGAGTATCTCGATTTTAACCTGACGCCTGAAGCGGCTGGCGAACGCCTTACGCAAACAGGATTAGAAGTAGAAGCAATAGAAAAATTTGAATCAGTAAAAGGAGGATTGGAAGGATTGACTATTGGGTATGTAAATTCTGTTGAAAAACACCCTGATGCAGATAAACTTTCAGTTACTAAAGTTGATGTGGGAACAGGCGGCCAGTTACAAATTGTTTGCGGGGCAACCAATGTAGCAGCAGGACAAAAAGTAATTGTTGCACAGGAAGGAACCATGCTACATCCTTTTTCCGGAGAGTCATTTAAAATAAAAAAAACAAAGATCAGGGGCATTGTATCTGAAGGAATGATCTGCGCTGAAGATGAAATTGGGCTAAGTGAGGATCACGGAGGCATTATGGTTCTTGACAATAATGCTCCCATAGGAATTGCTGCAAAAGATTATCTGAATGTTTCAACCGACTACATTTTCCAGATCGGCTTAACTCCCAACCGTGGTGATGCGATGTCACACATTGGCGTTGCGCGTGATCTTGCAGCCTCACACCATGAAAATCTTTCACTCAAAATTCCATCGGTGGAAAATTTCCTCGTAAGCAACTACTTACTGCCGATGGAAGTAGTGGTAGAAAATACGGAAGCATGTCCACGGTTTTCCGGAATAACCATTTCAGGAATCACGGTAAGGGAATCTCCGGAATGGGTGAAGGTCAAACTCAAAGCGATTGGACTGCGCCCGATCAATAATATTGTGGACATAACGAATTTTGTGATGAACGAATGCGGACAACCGTTACATGCCTATGATACCACCGAAATTGTTGGTGGAAGAATTGTTGTAAAAACGGTTGATCAGGATACTGCTTTCAGAACATTGGATGATAAAGAAATTAAACTTCGAAACACCGATTTAATGGTGTGTTCAGGTAGTGAAAAATCGAATGAGGTTCCATTACCCATGTGTATTGCAGGTGTCTATGGAGGATTAAAATCAGGAGTGAAGGAAACCACTACTTCTATTTTCCTGGAAGCCGCCTGCTGGAATCCAACATGGATTCGCAGAACAGCAACATTTCATAACCTTCGCACAGACGCTGCTTCACGTTTTGAAAAGGGGATTGATCCAAACGGAAATATTTATGCATTAAAACGTGCTGCCTTGCTGATAGGTGAACTGGCAGGAGGAATGGTATCTTCTGATATTATTGATGTATATCCTTTGCCTGTTACTGGTAGGCAGATTACTTTAACCTGGGAAAAACTGAACAGGATTGCGGGTATTGAAATTCCAAAACAGATAGCCATCCTGATTTTGAAAGCACTTTCCTTCGGGATAATCATGGAAGACGATCTTCAGATTATTGTTACTTCACCTACGTTTAAAACCGATGTTTATCGCAGTGAAGATGTAATAGAAGAAATCTTGCGCATTTATGGTTTCGACAAAATTCCAGTTCCGGATGCCATACGCTCCTCCTTGAGCTTTAATACCGATGACAAAAAGGAATCATTGACCGAAGAGCTTTCTCAAATGCTGGCGGCGGGTGGTTTTCGGGAGATGATGAACAACTCCATTTCAAATTCAAAATACCACGAAGCACATTTTTCAGAATCGAAAGAATCAGTGGTACGGTTGCTGAGCTATTCGAACATTGGTTTGGATTCGCTCCGAACCTCGATGTTATTTCCCGCGCTCGAAGTAATTCGTTACAACCACAATCGCAAACTATTTGACCTCAGGCTCTTTGAATTCGGGAAAACATACCTGAAGAAAGAGGATGGTTACCTGGAAAATTCATACCTGGCGTTAGTGATAACGGGACAGCTGACTCCTGAATCCTGGAAAGAGCAGCAAAAACCGGTGGATCATTTTTTTCTGAAAGGAATGATGGAGAAAATCCTGAAAAAATGCGGGATAAATAAATATACCGAAACTGCCTTCAGTGATGCTATTTGGGAACAGGGAGTATGCTACCGGGTAGGAAAAACGGATCTTCTCTCCTTTGGAAAAGTAAAGGAACGGGTGGTCAACTCCAGCGATATCAAAAGAGAAGTACTCTATGCAGCAATAGACATGGATGCGCTGCTGAGATATGCAAAGAATACAGTGAAATTTTCACCACTGCCAAAATTCCCCTTTGTACGGCGCGACCTGGCATTGGTGATTGACAGCACTATTTCCTTTGGCGAAATAGAACAGATCGCTTACAAAAGTTCCGGTAACTTGCTGAAGGAAGTAAACCTTTTTGATGTGTATGCAGATGAAAAACTGGGTGCAGAAAAAAAATCCTATGCAGTCAGTTTCATTTTCCTCGATGAACAAAGAACACTTACTGATGCCGGGGTGGATAAGGTAGTTGAGAAAATGATACAGCAATTTCAATCGCAACTGAACGCCAATATCCGCCACTGAGATGTACGAGCTGCTGAAACAAACCGATGACCTGATCACCAAGATCAATCGCCTGCTCGATAAAAGTGACCGGATGGCTGCGGATATGCTGGTGAAGGACGAACAGATCAGGGAATTACAACACCAGCTCAAAGAAAAATCGGATCGCATCAGAAATCTTGAAGAAGAACGGTCCTCGCAAAAAGTGATGGAGACCATTCATCTTCCGGGTACGGATACCAAAGAGGTGAAAAAAAAGATCAACGATTACTTGCGGGAGATAGATAAATGCATTGCAAAATTGTCGGCGGAAGGCTGAGCGATCCTTTTCCAGTGCACTGTTAAAAGAAACTGTTTATGTCAGAAATCATCAGCATCAATGTCACTATCGGCGACCGGATGTATCCATTAAAGGTGCGTCATGAAGACGAGCCTATCGTAAGGCAGGCAGAACAAATGATCAACCATAAATACAGCGAGTTTCAACTGCGTTTTTCGGGCCAGGAAAAGCTTGACTATCTCGCCATGAGCTCCCTCATGAACATGGTGGAAGTGATGAAGCAGCAAAATGACCATGCAGCAGCTTCTGATGAATTGAAAACCAAACTCTCGCATGCCACCCAGTTGATAATGGAGGGTTTAAAACGAAGCTGATTACACACTGTACTCTGGAGGATTCTGAAATAAGCCCGGAATGACAGCATGGATTGACCATTTTGAGCTAACTTCCAATCTTTAAAGCATCATTTTCAACTAGGAATAATTGCTTTAAAAGCTTCCTGTTTAGGTGCTGATCTCAAATTTTACATACCTCTATATTACCCCCCTATTTAAAAATTTTTATTTTTGTATGAATTCATTCGGTTAACGTTACCTCCATCTTAACCGTTTCCCATTACCAAATACGATCAGATTCATGTTGTTTAAAGTAAAAAATCCAATCAATGGACTCCCAAATTCCCTATATAGCTATTGCTGTAGTCGCCGTAATCACCATGGGCCTTGGCCTCCTCATAGGCAAGCTCACCTTCGGTAAATCTTCTAAAAAAGAACGTGAACAGGCAGAACAGGAAGCTGAAGTAATTCGCTCAGAAGCGAAAGCACAGGCAGAAACGCTAAAACAACATAAGCTTCTTGAAGCTAAGGAAGAGATGCTTCGCCAGAAAACTGAATTTGAGCGCGAATCGATTCAGAAGTCCAAAATGGCCGAGCAAAACGACCTTCGCCTTCGTTCCAAAGAACAATCGCTCAATCAGAAATTAGAAGGCTTCCAACGCAAAGAGCAGGAGGTGGAAACCATCAAGCTCAATCTGAACCGTCAGCTCGAATTGATTGCCGTCAAGAAAACGGAACTCGACAAGGTACAGGAGGAACATATCCAGAAGCTCGAGAAGATTGCCAAACTTACCGAAGCTGAAGCCAAAGAACAACTTATTGAAAACCTGAAAGACACTGCGCGTACACAGGCCATGTCTTACATCAAGGAAATTGTGGATGATGCCAAGATCAGGGCCAACAAGGAGGCGAAGAAGGTTGTGATTCAAACGATACAGCGCGTAGCGGCAGAGCATGCCATTGAGAACTCAGTATCCGTATTTCATATTGAAAGCGATGACATCAAAGGACAAATTATCGGTCGTGAAGGAAGAAACATCCGGGCATTGGAAGCTGCTACCGGCGTGGAAATTATTGTAGATGATACTCCTGAAACTATTGTGATCTCCGGTTTTGATCCTGTTAGAAGGGAAATTGCCCGGCTATCGTTGCAAAGGCTGGTGACTGATGGCCGCATTCATCCGGCACGTATTGAAGAGTCGGTGGAAAAAACACGTAAACAGTTGGAAGAACACATTGTAGAGATTGGTGAGCGTACGGTGGTGGAGCTCGGCATTCACGGACTGCATCCTGAACTGATCCGGATGGTGGGACGCATGCGTTTCAGATCCTCTTACGGACAAAACCTGCTTATGCATTCGAAGGAGGTAGCCAATCTCTGTGGAATAATGGCTGCAGAATTGGGCTTGAATCCAAAACTTGCGAAGCGTGCCGGATTGCTGCATGACATTGGCAAAGTACCGGATGAAGAAAGTGAACTGAGCCATGCATTGCTGGGCATGAAGCTGGCTGAAAAATACAATGAACATCCTGCTATTATCAATGCCATCGGAGCGCACCATGATGAGGTAGAAATGGCGTATGTAATATCTCCGATTGTGCAGGCCTGTGATGCAATTTCAGGCGCCCGCCCGGGAGCACGCAGAGAGATGTTGCAGCAATACCTCCAACGGTTGAAAGAGCTGGAAAATCTTGCACTCAGCTATGATGGTGTGGAAAAAGCCTATGCCATTCAGGCGGGAAGGGAATTGAGGGTGATAGTGGAAGCAGAAAAAATCACTGATAAACAAGCGGAAGAATTATCGTTTTCGCTTTCACAGAAGATTCAGAATGATATGACCTATCCCGGGCAAATCAAAGTAACAGTAATCAGGGAAAAACGTGCGGTTAGTTTCGCAAAGTAGCATGCTATTATGTGATAACTTTTTGCATGGATCTGATTTCATAAGAATTTATAATTAGAACCCAACTCACAAAGCCAAAAGGGCAGGGTCATCCGAACTTGTTTCAGAATCTCGGGGGAATTTTGTTAGATGCTGAAATAAATACAGCATGACATACTAATTTTCAGATGGCTTGTGGTGATACAAAAAAAGAAAGGGCAGTTTCATGAGAGCTGCCCTTTTTTCATGCGTATTCACAAAGTCTCTTATTGTTTTGTGAATGGCTTCATGATCTTTTGATTGGTTGTTTCAATGGAAAGCAGGTACATGCCCGGCGCAAGATTTGTGATATCCATTGTTAGTTTATTATTGAATATTTTTTGTCCTTCTTCCAATTGTAAAAGCCTTCCCGATAAATCATAAATCGCTATGAAGTTTACAGGATCGGTGACACTGGCAGCATCCACATTCAATTGGTTTGCTGCAGGATTAGGATAAATACTGAGTGATTCATTTACTGCTTCCACTTCATTCACCCCAACACTGATATTGAAACACGTGGTTCCTCGTTTGGAATCGCCACGAATTTCACCGTTAGGATTTGCATCCGTATGCACGTTAAAATACACACTGTCGTTTCTGAACTGAACTGAATTGGCAACTGTAAATGGTGTTGCATCCGAAGATTTCCAATAACCGAATGCAGCATCCTGGTTATCTGACAGGGTGAGATAAGGAGTGATATCAAAAATAACATCTCCATTTACGCCTGCTACTCCTTTGTGAAAATGCGCGCCTGTTGCTGTAGCACTTAAACCGCTGAAGACGATCATAAAGTGTGCGTTGCTTTGATCACGGTCGATCGTGGTAATGCCAAATCCTGATGCAGCAGTACTTACCATTGGCACTTCCTGTGAACCATTAATTTCAAATGTATAACCTTCTCTCGCAAAACGATACACCTGCCCGCGAATCTCCCCATTAGGGTTTAGGTCGGTATGAAGATTCAC
>JBDSEW010000460.1:0-6466 GCA_039919825.1 Chitinophagales bacterium
TAAAGGATCAACTGTTTTTTTCGGGTTACTGGGATGCTTTAAAGTATGCTATCTGGCATATCGTGAAGCTTTCAATAGCTCTTAAATATTTGGTACGTTTTATGCCTATCTGGGGAAAAAAACATAACTCATGAAAACTTTAATGTCCAGATTTTCAGCCATTACATTGGCTTCTTTCGCTTTTGTTTTTATTTCTTCCACTCAATTGTCTTTCGCACAGGAACAGCCAACTATGGAGCAAAAGAAAGAAAGAAAAGATACGAAGACGACAACTCCAGTGAGAGAACCAACAGCAGAACCATCCGCAGAGCCAACGGCAGAACAGAAGCAGAAAAGAGCAGATGAAAAAGCCGCTCAGGGTTCTAATCAGTCATCAGATGAAATGAGAAGAACCTACGATGAGAGAATGAAAAAAATGGATGAGAACTATCAGAGACTCAATCAGAAAGCGGCCTCAACCAATGATCCTCAAATGAAATCTGACATCACTTCATTGCAAGCTCAGATGGACAAGATGAAAGGGGAAATGGATAATTTTATGAAGAACAAAGATACCATGACTCCTGAACAGATGGAGCGCGCAAAGGCGTCCCTTAAGGCACAGGAAGATCAATTAAAAAGTAATTATGAGCAGATGAGGACAAAATATGCCACATCCGGTTCCGGTAAATCAGAAATGAAGGGGGAGAGACGCGAGAACAAGAGGGAAACAGCTCCTGCTGAAACGCCTAAGCAATAAACAGCACTCATTTCTTTAAATCAAAAATCTCCCGGAATTTTCGGGAGATTTTTTTTTGAGGTTCGGATTCACCTCTGATAAATATCCATCTCATAATTAATAGAAGCTTAACCATTGTGGGGGTAATTGTGAAGCTAAGAATCTTATTCTTGTAAATGTCTTTAAGTATTCAAATCGTAAAATTATTTAAAGAAAGAATAGATGAATTATCTGTTTTGGCTAATGCGGGCTGTGCACAGTTACGATATGCTACAATTACCGGCACCTTTTTATACTAATAATTTCCAGCCCGATTATATAGTATTAAAAATCTAAAGCCGGGCCGGAAAACAATTGAATGGAAAGATCGGGCTCACATTATATAGTGGTCATTAATTGTTTTCTCTCTCCAATTTGCTGTCTCCACATTGCATAATACAATCCTTTTTCAGCTAAAAGTTCTGAATGGTGACCTTCTTCAATAATTTGTCCCTGCTCCAGCACATATATGCGGTCAGCATGCATAATAGTTGACAGGCGGTGTGCAATCATAATTGTAAGGTGCTGCTGACTTTCAGAAATCTGTTTTATGGTATCGGTAATTTCTTCTTCAGTAAGCGAGTCAAGTGCGGAAGTGGCTTCATCAAACACCATCAGCCTTGGTTTGCGCAACAGCGCTCTGGCAATGGAAAGCCGTTGTTTTTCTCCTCCAGAAACTTTCACCCCACCTTCACCGATCACGGTATCGAGGCCTTTATCGGCGCGTTCCAAAAGGGATTGGCAGGATGCTTTCTGTAATGCATCCATAATATCTTCATCACTGGCAGATGGATTTACAAAAAGCAGGTTTTCTTTGATAGTGCCTGAAAAGAGTTGCGTATCCTGTGTCACAAATCCAATCTGTTCCCTCAAATCATTCAGGTTAATATCCTTTCCATTTACTTTATTGTAAAGAATTTTACCTGAGGCCGGCTGGTACAGGCCGACCAGCAGCTTTACAAGGGTGGTTTTACCTGCACCGCTTGGGCCAACAAATGCAATAGTTTCTCCTAATCCTACCTGGAAAGAAATTTCCTTCACGGCATGCTGCCTGGAACTCTGATGCTTGAAGGATACTCTATCGAATTCAAACTCTGTTACCGTTCCGATTTCAGCGGGATGGACAGGGATGGCTTCTTTGGGAGTATCCATTATCGCGCTGAAATTAGCCAGCGAAACTTCCGCTTCCCGATAGATATTAATGATGTTACCCAATTCCTGCAACGGGCCAAAGATGAAGAAGGAATAGATAAATAATGTGGTAAACTGTCCTACAGTAATTTTCTGGGTAAAAATCAGGTACATCATTACTCCGAGGATGGTGACACGGAGGAGGTTGACACATGTTCCCTGGATAAAACCAAGACTTCGCACATAACGCACTTTTTTTAATTCGAGCTTTAGAATTTTTTCAGTAGTGCTGTTTAGATGATTTACTTCCTGTTGAGCCAGTCCCAGGCTCTTTACCAATTCGATATTCCTCAACGATTCAGTTGTTGCACCGGCAAGAGCAGTTGTTTCAGCAACAATCAGCTTTTGCATTTTTTTGATATTGCGGCTCAGAACGGAACTGATAATTCCTATAATGGGAATGGCGGAAAAATAGATAGGAGCTATGACCCAATAAACCTGTACTGAATAAATTACTACCCATATAATTCCAACAATTGAGGTGAAAAGTATATTGACCATGGCGCTTAGCAGTTTCTCCATATCGGTTCGCACCTTTTGTAATTTACCCAATGTTTCACCACTTCTCTGGTCCTCGAAAACTTCATATGGAAGTTCCAGTGAATGCCGTATGCCATCAGAATAAATGTCTGCCCCGGTTTTTTGAATGATCACATTCATGAAATAATCCTGGAAATTTTTCGCGATGCGTGAAACCATGGCTACACTGATAAGTGCCAGAAGCCCCATAGTGACTCCGCTGAAAAAATCATCACTTGAAAGTGTTTTGTAATTATTTCCAAATTTGTCGATCATTTTTCCAAGAATAAAAGGATCGAGCATAGAGAATACCTGGTTAATCGCAGCAAGAACCAGTGCGAGTATCAACAACTTCCAATATTTACGCAGGTAGGTAAAGAGTACGGCCATAGTTTATCTGACAGTTAAAATTGTTAAGGGAAGAAATTAAACATTCTCAACAGCGAAAAATTCCGCATTCATAAAAAAATGAGGTGATTGAATGGGTGAAACTGTCGATCAGTCTTTTGAGACGAATAGCTGAGGTAAAAATTTTTAAATGTTAATTCCTGCAAAATAAATAGAAGCGATTTGATTTTTTAAAGGGATGATAAATGATGAAGGTAATGGATCCAGCCACAATTTAAGAGTATGTCAGAATCATACTATGAAAATTCAGGTATCAGTAAACCTGCATCATTTCCGGGCAGGCAAACCGCTCATTGGCCGCTTCATAGTGCCCATTTTATTAAAGGTCTTCATCATCTTTTTCATTTCATCAAACTGCTTGATAAATTGATTTAATTCCTGGATAGAGTTACCGCTTCCTTCTGAAATCCTTTTTCTCCGCGAACCATTCAGCAGCTCCGGGTTTTCCCGTTCTTCACGTGTCATGGAAAGTATGAGTGCTTCAATTTTTTTAAATGAGTCGTTGTCGATATCAATATCCTTAATTGCTTTACCCATACCAGGGATCATTCCCATCAGGTCTTTGATATTACCCATCTTTTTTATCTGCGCCAGTTGCTGTAGAAAATCGTTGAAATCAAATTGATTCTTCCGGATTTTCTTTTGAAGTCTTTCTGCCTCTTTTTCATCAAACTGTTCCTGCGCTTTTTCCACCAGCGAAACAATATCTCCCATTCCTAGAATTCGTTGTGCCATCCTTTCGGGATAGAAGAGATCTACCTGGTCCAGTTTTTCACCCATCGATACAAACTTGATAGGTTTCTGCACCTCATATTTTATAGACAGCGCAGCTCCGCCCCGGGTATCACCATCGAGTTTGGTGAGTACTACACCATCAAAATCGAGACGTTCATTAAAAGCTTTGGAAGTATTCACTGCATCCTGACCGGTCATTGAATCCACCACAAATAATACCTCCTGTGGTTGCAAAGATTTCTTAAGCTTGGCAATCTCATTCATCATGTCCTCATCAACCGCCAAACGGCCGGCTGTATCTACGATAACCGTATCAAACTCTTTCAGCTTTGCATGGCGAATTCCGTTTTCCGCGATCTGAACCGGGTTGGTGTTGCCTTCTTCGGCATACACCGTAACTCCAATCTGCTCGCCAAGAATTTTTAATTGCTCAATAGCAGCAGGCCGGTACACATCGCAAGCGATCAACATGGGCTGCCTATTGCGTTTTGTTTTAAGATAATTGGCGAGCTTGGCTGCAAATGTTGTCTTACCGGAACCTTGTAAACCCGAAAGCAAAATAATTACCGGACTGCCCTTCAGGTTAATGTCAGTTTTTCCACCACCCATTAATTCAGTCAACTCATCCTGAACAATTTTTACCATTAATTGTCCGGGTGATACGGCTGTTAATACCTTTTCTCCAAGGGTTTTTTCCTTTATACGATCTGTAAATTCTTTGGCAATTTTATAGTTGACATCGGCGTCAACCAATGCGCGTCGGATCTCTTTAACGGTAGCCGCAATATTCAGGTCAGTTATTCTTCCCTGTCCTTTTAAGTTTTTTATCGCGCCTTCTAATCTGTCGCTTAGACTTTCAAACATTGTATTCGGTAGGGGTTAGGGGTTAGGTATCAGGTATCAGGTATCAGGTGTAAGCTGTGTGGTTAATATTGTATTGTGTTGTGTGAATCGTGCATTATATAAAGGGCGAAGTTCTGAATTCTGGCAATAAAGTCAAAACCCTGTTCATCAGAAGATGAAACAGGGTTTTAATTTGTTGTTGGAAGGTGTAAATGTTATTGTCCCAAATAGCTTTTTAAAAGTTTACTTCTTGATGCAGAACGTAATTTATTAATGGCTTTGTCCTTGATTTGGCGAACCCGTTCGCGGGTGAGGGCAAACTTTTCTCCAATATCTTCCAATGACATCGGATGTTCTACTCCAATCCCAAAATACAATTTGATCACATCTTTCTGACGTTCAGTTAAAGTAGAAAGAGAGCGTTCAATTTCGCGTCGCAATGATTCACGGTATTCAAGTGCTTCATCAGTTTGCGGGGAATTGGGATTTTCAAGCACATCCAGCAGTGAATTGTCTTCGCCTTCTACGAAAGGAGCATCCACTGATACGTGCCTGGCTGCAATACCCAAAGTCGTTTCCACTTCTTCAGTATTGATTTCCAGTACAGTAGCGAGTTCATCTGCTGAAGGTTCACGCTCAAATTCCTGTTCGAGTGCAGAAAATGCCTTATTGATTTTGTTCAGGGAGCCAACCTTATTCAATGGCAGACGAACGATACGGCTCTGTTCTGCAAGCGCCTGTAAAATGGATTGACGAATCCACCAAACTGCATAAGAGATAAATTTAAAACCGCGCGTCTCATCAAAACGTTGAGCGGCTTTAATCAAACCGAGGTTTCCTTCATTGATCAAATCACTGAGAGAAAGCCCCTGATTCTGGTACTGCTTTGCAACTGACACCACGAAGCGAAGGTTGGCCTTGGTTAGGCGTTCCAGGGCGTTCTGATCGCCCTGTTTGATTTTTTTAGCCAGGTCCACTTCTTCCTCAGGTGTCAGCAGGTCAACCTTCCCGATTTCCTGGAGGTATTTTTCCAGTGATTGAGATTCTCGGTTGGTGATGGATTTGGTAATTTTTAGCTGACGCATGTATTGAGGGGGATTTTAAGAAAAACGAGCAAAGATACTTAAAAATAGCTTTCCACCGCGACCTCCCTTCAAGATTTCATGGTATAATGCATGATTTTCTTACTTCCTTTTGCGATGAATTTGATTTTTAATGAAACGCGACTATTGCTGTGGTCAGGCATTTTTCCTGAAATATTTTTTTTTATTAAGTTGGAATTTCTACTTTTAAACGCTTCCTCTTTCCAAAGGCATAGCCTGAATTGTAAATTGGTTATGAATACGGTGCATTTTGAAATTGCGGAAGGTGGTTCAATTTACAAGTTAAATTATTAATAGAGTCATAAATAATAATGGTATCCTTAGGATGAAATCAGTTCCTTCAAAAAATAAAAAATATTTACTGGAGTACGTTATAAGATCATCTCCGGGTATTCTGTACGATTTTCTGTCAACCCCTTCCGGACTTGCACAGTGGTTTGCCGACAGGGTGGATTCGCTGGAGGACAACTTCTTTTTTTCGTGGGATGGTTATCCGCAAAAAGCGAAGCGGATTGAAAAGAATGATAATGAGCGGATCCGGTTCAGGTGGGAAGATTCTCCGCGGGATGAATTCTTTGAGTTTAAAATTCAAACCACAGAAATAACTGGCGACACGGTATTATTGATCACAGATTTTGGCAATCCCAAGGAAATGAAGGACATTCAGCGCTTGTGGGACAGCCAGGTGCACGAGTTGAAAAAAAGGCTGGGTGGACTATAATCTAAGAATGGCTCTCCTAAATCAATGAAGAGGATTAGCTTCCCTAAGTATTTTTGCATAGAATGTAAAGCTTTCCACTGCAAAACTTTCCAGCCTGTTAATACCGCTTACCGGGATTTTTCTCGCAATTTTTACAAAGCTTAATGACTGGAGCAATTGCATTAATTCTTTTTTTGAAAAATGATTCAT
>JBDSEW010000004.1:0-7069 GCA_039919825.1 Chitinophagales bacterium
TTACAGCAGGATTCTACCTGGTTAAGTATCGGTGACATGGACATATCCGGCAATCAGATAACAGTTGAGGCGCTTATTCTCAGAGATGGCTCGAATACTTCCAATATTGTAAGCAAGCATTCCTTCCCTGATGATGTGAATTACCTTTTAAGGCCGCAAACATTTGAATTGACCACTTACATCACCGGTACTGCAGGGCCCACACAATTTTTGCAGATGTTCAACCCTTTCACACTGGATTTGCAAAAATGGTATCACATTGCCGGAACCTACAATGGTTCAGTGGTTAAATATTATGTAAACGGATGTGTGGTGATTGAGCAACCTTTCAGCGGAAATTTATATCAGAATGATTTTGCTGCTGCCATCGGCAACCAAAGCTCGAATGAAAGCGAACAGTTTTTTGGAAAGATGGATGAGGTGAGAATATGGAATGTATGCCGCACACAGGAACAAATAACTTCCAACATGCTGGACCTTCCCAATCCTACTACCCAAACAGGTTTAGTTGCCTATTATAAGTTCGAGAATGATTTTATAAACGCGCAGGGAAATGCCACCTGGAACGGAACAGAAATGGGTACGCCCCAGTTTACAAGCAGTCTTATCAATATTCCGTCTTTTGAAATCACCGGCATCGAAACAACCAACTCCGATTGCAACTCTTTACACAATGGCACCATTACCATTGGATCTAACAGGCCCAATTCATTGTATTCCATTGACGGCATCAACTACCAGGCAAACAACGTTTTCACGGATGTGACTGGTGGTACTTATACTATTTACGTGAAGTCGCCTGAAGGCTGCATTATCGACAGCATAGCTACTGTAATTAATAATGGAATTTTTTTTCCAATATCTGTTACCACAACTATTTGTGAGGGCGAAAACTTTGCCGGATACACTGCTACAGGAATATACCATGACACGCTATTGGTTGCCGGGAGCTGTGATTCCATCAGGACACTCAACCTGACTGTTCATGATACTTTTCAATCTGCACAGGATCTTACCATTTGCCCGGAGGAAACCTACGACTTTCATGGAATGTTGCTCTCTGAAAGCGGATCTTATACAGTTTCCTTTTCCACTGCGTATGGCTGTGACAGCAGCTTCAGTATTAACCTGACAATATTGCCCGGAACATTTCTTGGAAATGATACGGTCATTTGCATTGCAAATTCTTTTAACATTGAGAGCCCGGCGCCCTATACAAAATGGTTCGACAATACCATTTCAAAATCAAAAACTGTCTACACCAGTGGTTATTACTGGGCGGTGATTGAAGATGCCAGTGGCTGTAATGTTGTTGATTCCATCTATGTGCAATTCAATGTAAAGTTTTATGTGCCGAATGCATTTACTCCCAATCAAAATGGGATCAACGATGTGTTTCTTCCAATTTTTTCCGATAACGATTTCAGTGTTTACAACCTGCGGATCTTCGACCGTTGGGGCAAACAGTTATTTGTATCCGATGATCCCGCTGATAGCTGGGATGGAACGTCAGAAGGAAAAGTGTGCGACATCGGCACCTATATCTATCTTCTTACTGTAGAAACTAATTCTTGTGGCAACAGCAGTGTGCGGGGAAATATTACGGTAGTGAAATAGTCAGAAGTAGTGAGTAGTGAGTAGTGAGTAGCGAGTAGTGAGTAGCGAGTAGTGAGTAGTGAGTAGTATGTCAATGGGCAAGCTCATAGTTTATACTTCTACAAAGTATCGTTCGCCAATTCCTTAGCCTGAATCTCCCTCAACAACTCATCCGGCGTCTTACCGAGGTTTTTCAATTCCATCTGCACATCATTGGTCATCTTTTCATCCGCGGCAGAATATTTATCCAAATAGAGCTGATACATTTCCTTTGCCTTATCCAGGTTGTTCAACACATTGGCGTATAAAAATCCCTGCAGGAAAACTGCGTTGCGGGCATGTTTCGAATCCGGGTATTCGCGGTACACCTTATCAAAAGCATTGACGGCCTGGTCGAATTTACGTTGCTTCTGGTAGAGCATTCCCAGCTCAAACAAATATTCAGAAGCCAGTGAATCCTGTGGATATTGCTGCAGAAATGTTCCAATAGCAGACTCCGCATTTTTGACAGCTCCTGTATCAAGCTTGTTTTCATTAAAACTCTTGTTCGCCAGCTCAAGGCTCGATTTTATTTCCTGATCCGTTTTTTCTTTTTGCGAGGTACAGGAAAACAGCAGGGTAAGCAGCAAACAAAAACTCAGGTAACGCATGTATTATTTTTTTGCAAACCTACATGAATTCAATGCAAAAGGCAAAGAATCACTAATTTGCTTCCTCATTCCCTTAACTTTTACCAACTAAATGTGTAGAGGAAAAGGGATGAAAATCCGGTTGATCTTCAAATAGCCTTCAACTTTCAATCTTACTTCCGATGTATAAATATCTGGTATCGCTTGCAGTGATTTTGACAGTCATGCATTCACAGTCATTCAGTCAAAAAGTAACCACCCGCTTTGCGAATGCCACTGATGCGACTGTCGATTCGCTTGCAAAAAAATACAGCGCGAAATCCTGTACCACCTATTCGTCTTACCTGTACGACTCCTTGCATCCTGCCTTCACTCCCATGCGTTTGGTCAGGATTAATTTTCACATCATCCAGGACAACCGTGGAATGAATAACTTTTCAAAACAGGAATCGAAAGAATTTTTCAGGCAACTGTTAGCGGATGCCAATGCCAGGCTTGGCAGTAATGAAAAGATGAACCTGCCCAAAGACAATACTACAGAAGTAGTGCCTGTTCCCTATCGGTTTGTGTTAGCGGGAGATCCAAAGAATCCCGATGATGCCGGTATTTACTTTCACCGTGACGATTCGTTGTATGCAATGAACAAAAAATCAAAGAAAAAAGACAATGTGTTCGATCGGCGGCAGTACGATACCTATGGTGTGCAAAAAGAAAAAGTGATCAATATTTTCTTCATCGAACATTATCCTGACAGTGTAGCCAGTCCAACTTATAAATCATCCAATGATGGTGTAGGGCCAGGTGCCTGGGCAAAACTGGTCGGCGCCTACTATTTATGGAAACATCCAACGGTAAATGCAAAAGGAGACACCGTGAGGTTTGGCACCTGGGATCTTTCAGGACTCTTCAACCATGAACTGGGCCATTGCCTTGGACTTTCGCATACCTGGAATGTAGATGACGGATGTGATGACACGCCCAAACATCCGGGCTGCTGGAATTTCGGCCCCCCACCCTGTGAGATATGCTCTAACAATGTGATGGACTATAATAATTATAAGAAAGCCTTTACTCCCTGCCAGATCGCGAAAATCTGCATGAATTTTTACAACGATAAAACATCACGAAAATATCTCGTACCCGAGTGGTGCGATTACAACGCAGAAAAATCACTTACGATAGCGTCAGGTGAAACCATTGACTGGAACGGCTCCATGGATGTATTCGGAGATTTAACGGTGGAAGACAATGCGACGTTGAATATTCATTGCACCGTATCAATGCCACCGGGATCCAAAATTATTCTGCGACCGAAGGCCACACTCATTCTTGATGGCTGCACCATTACTTCACTTTGCGAAACCGGAATGTGGGAGGGAATAGAAATTTTAACCACCAAAAAATCAAAACCGATGATCATCGTGAGAAATAATGTGATTGTAGACAAGGTAAAAAATCCATGGTAGACATGCTCTGTACAATTACCTAAGGGTGCACGACAAATCTTTGTTTTTGTGGTCGGCGAGACGTCGACCACGGAGAGTATCTTCCCTATGACAGTCCATGGTTGGCTTCCCGCCAACCATTGCTCGAGAAAACTGAATGATTTGTCGTACAACCTTACATAATCAACTATTGTATCTGATTCCGCTAATCACATCAGGATTTTGTAATAGAAATTATTCTACTCATCTTAACCGGAAATTCACTCAGATTCATGACAAAAAAAATAGTGGTAGGCATTGACATTGGTGGAACAAGCACAAAGTTTGGATTGGTGGATGAAAACGGAACCATCCTGCTCCAGGAAACAGCCTCAACCCCTGACTTTAAAAAGGCCGAAGACTTTGCTTATGTAATATCAGCATCCATACTTCAACTGGTAAAACAACTGAAGGGTGTTGAGTTGGTAGGTGCTGGCATTGGCAGCCCTAATGGAAACTTTTATACCGGCACTGTAGAATTTGCACCCAATCTACCATGGAAAGGTATTTTACCGCTTGCGAAATATTTCAGTAATTCACTGCATTTACCTATAGCACTTACCAACGATGCAAAAGCTGCTGCCATCGGTGAGATGCGATTTGGTGGTGCTAAAAACATGAAGCATTTTATTTTCATCACGCTGGGAACAGGACTTGGAAGCGGTATCGTGTCAAATGGATCTTTAGTGTATGGGCATGATGGGTTTGCAGGAGAAATGGGGCATACCATCATAAAAGAAGACAGCAACCGCCTCTGTGGCTGTGGAAGATATGGATGTTTGGAAACGTATGCATCTGCAACCGGCATCCGCAAATCGTACATGAAGTTTCTTGCTGAAAAAGACAAACGCGCAAAGATTGAACCGGAGAAAATTGATTCGGCATATATTTTCCAACTGGCGAAAGGAGGCGATGAAGAAGCATTGACGGCCTTCAATTATACGGGGCATCTACTGGGAATCTCCATGGCGAATGCTGTTACCTACTTCAGTCCGGAAGCTATCTTTTTGTTTGGCGGACTCGCTCAGGCCGGAGAACTGATCTTTAAACCGACGAGAGAAAGTTTCGAGAAAAATTTGCTGAATGTGTACAAGGGTAAAGTAAAAATTCTGGCATCGTCTCTCAACGATGGAGATGCAGCCATTCTTGGTGCAGCATCACTGATCTGGAATGAATTGAACTAACATTTCACTATCGCCAATGGCTAACTTCCAGCTTATAAACCGGCGTCCTGCTGCTTCTTTAATTTTTTTGCTATTGTTTTTATTTTCAACTGTCATTTGCTATCCGCAATTGACACCATCACACGGTATTATTCCGGTACCTGTTTCTATTAATGTTCATCCGGGAAATTTTCTCCTATCGGAGGAGACACATATCACCTGGAGCAATGATGAAGACTCCACTACTATTGTAATTTTCAATCAACAACTAAAAAATTATTATTCAACAGGGTTACTGCTTTCAAAAGGAAACCCGCGTCAGCATGATGTCATCCGGTTGCAAAGAGTTTTTACAGACGATCTTCCACCCGTGGCCTATAAAATTTTTATTGATGATCAGCAGGTCACCATCAGTGCCGTAAATGGCGCAGGTATATTTTATGGATTGCAAACATTGCTGCAATTAATTCCGGCAGCTTCTTCCAATCCTCTATTGATTCCGCTAATTTCAATCATAAAACTCCTGGTAAGTAATGTTCAGAAAAAAAATACTATTCGAAGTGTGTGCCAACAGTATTCAGTCGGCTTTAAATGCGCAACTCGCCCAGGCAGATCGCATTGAGCTGTGCGAAAACCTGGAAGTGGGAGGCACTACGCCCAACATAGCGCTGATCCGTCAAACAAAGCAGCAACTTCATATTCCGATTCACATCCTGATTCGGCCACGTGCCGGAAATTTTTTTTATTCTGAAGAAGAATTCACAACGATGATACAGCAAATAGAAAGCTGTAAATATTTAAATGTCGATGGAATAATAATGGGACTGTTAAACGATGACCTTACCCTAGATAAAATCCGTTGTGCTGAACTGATTCAACTTGCTCGTCCCCTTTCTGTAACTTTTCACCGCGCCTTTGATATAGTGAGCGATCCTTTTCAAACACTCGAAGAATTGATTAACCTTGGTGCTGATCGTATTCTTACTTCAGGACAAAAAGAGGATATCCTGGAAGGCAGTGAATTAATTAATCAGTTAGTTAAACATGCAGGAGATAACCTATCGATACTTGCAGGTGGGGGAATCACAGAAGCAAATATCGTGGAGCTCGCAGAGAAGTGTGGTGCGCATGAATTTCATTTCTCAGCCAAAGTACAATCCGCAGATGGCAGTTACGTTTCTGACCCTGACAGGATCAGGAAAATCCGCAACCTCGCCAATTCATCCTTCCATTCTATTGACAATTGACATTGTCAAATACACTTTCAACAAGTAATGATATATTTAGACTATTTAAAATCAACGTTAAATAAAGGAGACAGGTTATCCTATCTGATCATACTTGTTTACTATGTAATAATGCTGTTGATCGCTTTCAACACACCGGGTACTGGTGATGACGGTGACAGCATCTATCATTTTCTTTTTGCGAAATATGCTTTTGCACATCCTGAAAATTTTGTGGAGCACTGGGCAAAACCAGTTTATGTACTCCTTGCAGCACCATTTGCACAATTTGGATTTACCGGAATAAAAGTTTTCAATGTAACAGTTACTACGCTTGCAATTTTAAGCAGTTACCGCATCGCGCAGCAATTGCAAATCAAAAACAGGTGGTTCTTAATTATTGCATTATGCTGCGCACCGATGTATATCCGGCTTTCACTATCAGGACTTACAGAACCGTTATTTGCATTAGCGCTTACCACCACTATTTATCTCGCCATTCAAAAGCGATTATTCCCGGCTGCAGTGCTGGCCTCTTTCCTTCCATTCATTCGTTCAGAAGGGTTGGTTATTCTTTGTGTTTACATATTGTATCTTCTTTTTAAAAGAAAGTATAAAATGATTCCTCTGCTGGCCACCGGTCATGTACTTTACAGTATCATCGGATGGTTTTACTACAAAGATTTTTTATGGGTCTTTAACAGGATGACCTATGCTGTCTGGAACAGTTCGTATGGATCGGGGTCTGCACTTACATTTATATATGGAATGAAAGACTTTATAGGAGTGCCCTTAACGGTTCTCTTCTCTGCCGGTACGTTGTTCGGAATTGTTTCGGTCTACAGAAACCTGTTTAAAGGCGGGCAGCACTTAAGTATAGAAGAAGTTTGGCTGGTGTATGGAAGCTTTTTCAGCGTCTGGATAAGCCACATGCTCTTCTGGTCATTTGGATTATTCAATTCACTGGGGCT
>JBDSEW010000106.1:0-8653 GCA_039919825.1 Chitinophagales bacterium
TGAGATCAAGGTTATACTGGATTTGTTGCGGAAAAGCAGCAGGATGAATTTGGTATACACCAGAAGGGAGGGGCCGGATTTAAAAACCGATTTTCTTCCTAACTTTCGCTCCGCCTAAAACAAATTCACATGAACCGGATATACATTGTCACGATCATCCTGCTGGTGATCGCACTCATCTTTGCCATTCAAAATATTGACACAGTTTCCCTGGGTTTCCTCTTTTGGCACTTTGAAGGATCCATGTCATTGGTCACCCTGCTGATTTTTATAATTGGTTTTCTCGCAGGCTGGTTACTGGAAGCCCGCAAAGTGTGGATTAAAACTTCTCAACTAAAAACCGTTCAGAAAAAACTGGATGAACTGCAAAAATCGCTAAACGCAAATCCTAACACGGGCAGGCAATAATTACCAAACCTGGCGTGGAATGATTTAACAGTAGCAATTAAATAAATCGCCGTTAATAAAGAATGGACTATAACCGGATCAGGGTGCTGATGTTGGGGTGGGAATTTCCACCAATTTTAACGGGAGGATTGGGTCCGGCCTGCTACGGGCTCGCAAAGGCACTGGCCAATTTCGTGGAATTAAAAATCGTATTACCAAAGAGCGACCTCAACTTCAAAATGAAACGCGTGAACCTGATCGGTTTCAATCATTTTGACTTTGATCCATCCACAGGTGAAATGATGGTGGATGATTTTCGAAAATTCCTTGCAGCAGAATTTATTGATGAGCTAAATCCGGAACCTGCTGAATTACGCATCCCTTATAAAAACTATGATGTTCCCGGCAATGAAGTGAAAGGTTTGTTTAACGAACCGGATTCGTATGGACCTCATGTGATGCGAAAAGTGCAGGCCTATGCGGAAATGGTGGATCAGCTAAGCGAAAAGATCGACTTCGATGTGATTCATGCGCATGACTGGATCACCTACCCAGCTGCCGTAAAGCTGAAACAAAAAACAGGCAAACCTTTACTCGTTCATGTTCACTCCCTGGAAACGGATCGTGCCCATCCTGAAGCCCGCAATCCGGTCTATCATATAGAACACCAGGGCATGCTGAATGCAGATCGTGTTTTACCCGTGAGCGCCTATACAAAAAACACCATCATCGATCATTATGGAATTTCAGCGGAAAAAATTTTTCCTGTTTACAATGCCATTGAAGACAACAGCATTTACAGAGTGGAGCGAACTGATAATGAAAAATGGATATTGTTCCTTGGACGGATCACCCGTCAGAAAGGACCCGAGTTTTTACTGGAAACCATGGTTAAGCTTTGCAAGAAAATGCCCAATGCGAAATTCATCATTGCAGGAAGTGGTGATAAATCTGACTGGCTTAAAGAAAAAGTAAATGAAGTGGGATTGAATACGAATGCTGAATTTACCGGGTTTATCAAACGCGATAAGATTTCTGAATTACTTGCTTCTTCTGATGCTTATTTTATGCCATCCGTTTCTGAACCATTTGGATTATCGGCCCTGGAAGCAGCTCAGTTCAACATCCCCTGTGTGTTGTCGAAGCAATCGGGTGTGAGCGAAGTACTATTCAATGTACTGAAAGCTGACTGCTGGGATACAAATAAGTTTGCGAATTACCTGTATGCAGTCTGTAATTACAGCGGGTTACGTGAAACGATGGTGAAACTAACTGCAAATGATGTAAAAAACATCAGCTGGGACCACTCAGCACGAGAAGTATTGAAGTCATACAAACATTTAGTAACGGCAAGCGCAAAAGAAGAGGCGGTATAACCGTTCGCGTTTGGTAACTTACAACAGGTATGTCGAAACAAGGCAAGAAAAGGAAGCAATCAAAAAAACGGGGAAAAGTGAAAGGTGCAGAAAAATATTTTGATGTTGTTAACGGCTTTACAGTGCCTGTTTATTCGGTAAATGAACATTTCATGAACCTGCTGGAAGATGCTGCTTTTCTTCCGGCCAATGAAACAGAAGCTGCCACCGCAACAAAACCTCCTGAGGAGATTATCATTGTTGATTCAGCTTCAGCAGCGGTAGCATCTGAACCTGCTGTTGTAACTCTGAAAGTTCCACAATTAACGGGAACATCCGTTTGTATCTATTTCCAGGTACATCAGCCATTCCGGCTCCGTACGTACAACTTTGACCAGATTGGCGCAGATCATTACTACGAACACTATGATCAGAATGTTGAAATTCTGAATAAGGTGGCAGATAAATGTTACCTGCCTACCAACGCTAAGATCCTGGAATTGCTGATGCGCCACAAAGGAAGGTTCAAGGTGGCGTACTCCATTTCAGGTGTTGCTCTGGAGCAGTTTGAATTATACAGGCCCGATGTGATCCGTTCCTTCCAGGCACTGGCTGCAACCGGTTATGTAGAGATGCTCGACGAAACGTACTACCATTCACTCAGCTTTTTATATTCCAAAGAAGAATTTGACCGGCAAGTACAAATGCACAAAAAGAAAATAAAAGAATTGTTTGACCTGGAACCCACCATATTCCGCAATACAGAATTGATCTTTAACAATGTTCTTGCGGCACATGTTGCATCATTGGGTTATAAAGGAATGTTGTGTGAGGGAGTTGACCGTTACCTGAACAACCGTACACCCAACCAGGTGTTTACATCTCCGGGAGTTGAAAATTTTTCTTTACTCCTGAAAAATTACCGGTTGAGCGACGACATTGCTTTCAGGTTCAGCAATCATGAATGGGAGAACTGGCCGTTGACAGCAGATAAATTTTCACAGTGGTTACACGATCATGCAGGTAATGCTGAAACCATCAACCTATTTATGGATTATGAAACATTCGGTGAACACCAGTGGAAAGAAACTGGTATTTTCAATTTCCTGGATAACCTTCCGGAAATGATTTTGGACCATCCTGACTTTTATTTCCGGTCGCCTTCTGAAGTTTTCGCTGCGCATCCTGCACGTGATGTATATGACGTCCCTGAATTCACGAGCTGGGCCGATGCGGAACGTGACCTTTCAGCATGGAATGAAAATGAAATGCAAAAAGAAGCTCTTGAAAAAATTTATGCACTGGAAAAAGCAGTTAAGGCAACCGGTAATGAAGACCTGCTGAAAGTATGGGGCAAGCTGCAGACCTCCGATCACTTCTATTACATGAGCACCAAATTCTGGGCAGATGGTGATGTTCACAAGTACTTCTCCCCCTTTGCATCACCGTATGATGCAGGTATCTATTATATGAATGTTATCAGCGACCTGGAAAAAACCGTAACTGAACAGGTGCCTGAAAAAGAAACTGCACCACCCAACTAATCAACAAAGATCACTTTCCCTGTTTTTATGATTTCATTTCCATCGCGAAAACGATAAAGGTAAGGAGCAGCTACCTGTAACAGGTTAGCTGCATTCACTGTGCTTCCATCAACAGGCTGATTGATTAGCGTCCTTCCGAGCAAATCAACAATTTCCATACGGAGGTCAGCGAACTTATTCGCATCACAATCCATGCTGACGGAAAGCATACCTGAAGTTAATGTAGGATGCATCGTAACTTCACAATCACCCTGCGATATCATTTCCTCCTCACCGGTTGGCACGCCACAATCTTTGCTTAGTGAATATAAATCTATACCCAGCGTGGTAGCGCTGATATTATTCATTGGATAAATAGTGACTGCATTGGTAACCAAATCATACATTCCCATTGCAGGATAGCCGGGATTACTCTCCATCATAATAAAATACATCTTGTTGGTCGGAGGATAGAAGACCATATTTGATCCAACGAGATTGCCCAGTAAGTCATCTGTCAGGTAAGTGAACGATCCCGTTTCAGGATCAACTTTTACTATCCGAAGGTCGCCCAGGAAATTATTATTTACAAAAGAATCAAGATCATAATCTACACCGTAAAGATTCCCGTCGTTCATATTGTAGGTAAGTACGAGCTGGCCGATATTGAAATTGGGTTGTGCAAGGGTTACAGAAGAAGTGGTACCCGTAGTTATATTGTACGTGATCACCTCGCTTGAAGAAGCAAAGTAATTGTAATAGCCAAGATAGATTTTCTGTTGGTTCACGGTTACCACGTTGTCGAAGCTCCAGTAGCTGATGGGAAAAGTTGCCAGCTCCGTTACCTCATAGCTAACAGGATCTACTTTTGCGAGGTGTGTTGAATCTTCATAAGGAGCCTTGTAATGCATGAAATAAATTTGTCCGTCGGCACAGTTGTAGAAGGTACCGTTGATGTTTCCACCGATGGTTACCGAACCTGGTGTGCCCGCACCTACAGAATCAACAGTAAATAGTTCACCCAATACTTCACCCGTGGTAAAATCTATATCTTTCAAATACATGTTTACGGAATCTCCGATCACCTGCAAATATCTTTTGTGCACCGGGTCAATCGTGTGATCACCAAACGCATAATATTCTTCGGTGAACTGGCTGAAGGCTGCTATCTGGTTGGTTGAAGTATTGTATTCTATCAATCCTTTATAGCTATACGGCGGAAAGCTCTGTGAAATAATGCTGAAGCCGTAAAGGAAACCATTGATTTGTGCACCAGCCTGATAGCTGGCAAGACACAGCAGTGCAAGAAGTAAAATTCGTTTCATGAGGTAGCAGTTTGCAGTAGGTGAACGATGCAGGAAAGCTACAAAATTGAAGTGATTTAAATTTGAAAATTCCCTGAGCTCAACAAGCTAAACATACATGGGAGGATGCCGATACCGATTAATCGGGCATGGCGGCATGGAGGCATATTTTGAGATCACTTTTAAATAATGACTACCCTTATAAAATTCAGCAACCTATTCCCACCTGAAAACTTTTACTGCAATAAAATACACCACCACTCCAAAAATCCCGAGCATCAGCAGGTCTTTATACACATCCACCAGCCCTGCACCTTCGAAAGCTACTTTTCGCATTGCGTCATTCAGATAAGTAAGCGGAAGTATTTTGGGCACCGGTTGCAGCCATGGAGGAAATGCATCGGTCGAAAAAAAAGTACCTGCCAGTAAAAATTGAGGGAGCGTGATGATGTTCGCGATCGGTGGCACTGCAGATTCATTTTTTGCCAATCCTGATACGATAAAGCCAAACCCCATGAAAATAAATAATCCTGCGAATGATAAAATCAACAGGTTGATAAAAGTGAGGATGCCATGTACCAGCGTAAATCCAAAAACAAAATAACCCAGGATGAGGATGACAGAGGAAGTGAGCAATGAAAATAGAACCCTGCTCAGCCCTTCACCTACAATAATATAGGGACGCTTGATGGGAGTAGCAAAAAAACGTTTGATCACCAATGTTTGCCGCAGGCTCAAAAACGTGAATGCTGTTCCGAATACACCGGTACTAAGCAGTGAAAATCCAAGCATGCCCGGCAAAATAAAGTCGATGGATTTATACTCCCTTCCCGGCTGCGGTTCTTCTTTAATTTCAGCAACCATGGCTTGCTGCGGCATGGTCATCAGCGTTCCTTTGTCAACCATTGATTGCAACATGCTTAGCAATAAAGGGGAGTTACGTGATGAAGCAGATGTCTTCACACGAATACTCAGAGGTGCACCATTGCCTGATGTGTTGGGCTGAATATTCAGTATGCCATCAATACGGCCTTTATTGAGATCCGTCAATAACTCTGCATCCGGCTCATCGGTAATCAACCGGAACTGTGAATTTTTTGTAAGTTCCTGGTAGAAACTGCTGGTTGTGTCAGTATGCTGTTCAATCCCAACGTCCAGTTTAAAACTATTATTACCGACAAATCCAAATACAAGTATGAAGATAAGTGGAAAAGCAAAGGAAAACACTACTGCCGAAGGACTGCGAAAGATGCTTCGCAAACTGGCTTTCGTAACAGCTAACATTGCACGGGTTTGGCTGTAGGGTTTAAGAGACATTGGAAAGTTTGAAGAGTTTGATGAGTTTGAAGAGTTTGATGAGTTTGAAGAGTTTGAAGAGTTTGAAGAGTTTGAAGAGTTTGGGGTGTCTTAGTTAATACTTATTCTTCCCTCCATTCTTTTCCAGTTAGTTTCAGAAACACATCCTCAAGGTTTGCTTTCTTCACTTCTTTTTTTCGTTCAAATCCTGATGCCACCAATTCATCGATCAGGTGATCAGGCGTATCGAGCGCTTTGATATGTCCGCTGTCGATTAGTGCAACCCGCTCGCAGAGTTGCTCTGCTTCATCCATGTAATGCGTAGTGATCACCACCGAAGTTCCTTTGCTGCGCACTTCGCGGATCAGCTCCCACAGATTGCGGCGTGCCTGCGGATCAAGACCGGTAGTGGGCTCATCGAGAAATATTATTTTGGGTTGATTGATAAGTGTGGTTGATATGGAGAAGCGTTGCTTTTGTCCGCCACTCAATTCTTTGTATTTACTTTTGGCCTTATCTTCCAATCCAACTAAGGAAAGCATTTCACGTCCATCTACTTTCATATTGTAAAGCCCTGAAAATAATTCCAGCAGCTCCAGCAGGTTCAAGCTCGGATAGTAACCCGCTGCCTGCAACTGCACTCCTATTATTTGTTTGATCTCATTCGGATTCTTGTCTACCGACCATCCATCCACCATCACGGTACCTGATGTTTTTTCACGCAGTGTTTCAATTATTTCAAGGGTAGTGGTTTTACCTGCTCCATTCGGCCCAAGCAATCCGAAGATCTCGCCTTCAAACACTTCGAAGCTGATGCCGTCCACCGCCCTGAAAGGCCCATAATCTTTTACAAGCTCTTTAACTGAGATGATAACTTTTTCATTTTTTATCATGCTTTAATTTAGGATAAAATAATGTGGTCAATTTTAAAAAATGATTATTTGGCCTTGCGTAACTGGTTTGAAGGCCGCTATTCCAAGAAAAAAATGGCAATAATTCCAGCTGTCAAAAAAAGATCTACCGGGACTTTCATAAGGCTTTTTTTTTGGAAAAATGAAAAGATTTTAAAAATCGAAAGATAATGATTAAAGCAATTTCAACAATAGCAGCACCCTTTTTACTGTCTCTTTTACTTTATTAGCGGCGGAGGTGTTGCACAAACCACAGGCATGTTGAAAATTCAAAACTTTAAAGCTTTTGATTAATGAAAAAGAAGTCGCTTCACCTGATCTTACCTTACCATTTGAATGGAGTAAAGATTCACTGGAATATCTATTATTTAAGAATGATCAGTTCAGCATTGTTGCAAAATAGGGCTGAGTACACACAAGTCACTAAGAAGCAGCTTAAAAACTCCTCACTAATGTGATCATCAATTATCAGTGATGAATGATAAAAAGGACAGGCGCCGTTCAGAGAAAATATTTTATCCCCACCAGGAACGCCGGTTTCTTGTGGAAGAGCTATTAGTGTTTAAGGACGGATTTAATAATTCGAATATTACACTCAGCTATACAGGTGTGTTATCGCAATAGGAATAGATGCTGCTTTATTGTTGCTCAACCACAAGAACTCCAGTAAGGTAAAAGGTACTGGAGAGCTAAAATAAATTCCGGCAACAATCGCTGCCGGAATTCAAATTAATCCTTCCTGATATTAATGCTCAAAACCGGTATAGTAGATTCAGTTACAATATTGCGGACACTGGATCCAAATAACATTTCACTGAGTTGCGACTCCTGGCCGGTAACTACCATGATCAGGTCTGCTCCCATTTTCCTTGCATGATCCAGAACAGAAATAGTAGGTGACTGATTACGGATAATGTGTGCTGTATAGGGAATGCCTTCCTTAGCAAGCCGTGCTCCTACTTCATTTACTTTATGGTCCACCTCTTTCACATCTACTATAAATTGTTCAAAAAAAGCTGTTACCGCAAGCAAATGTATGGTGCTTCCGAAAAATTTAGCCCAGGTAATGGCAATTTCCACCTTTTTTGAAGATTCTTTAGTGCTATCCATAGGTAACAGTATGTCTTTGAAACTCTTTTTCCAGGGTTCATCACGAAGGGTGATGATAGGACAGGGTGCATTGTGTATGGTGCGGTAAGCATTGGAACCCACAATAAATTTTCCGATGTTGGTTACTCCTGATACACCATGCGTTCCCATTACAATCAACTTAACCCCTTCTTCCTTTGCAACACGTTCAATTTCCGAATGTATTTTTCCGGTAGCTACCTTTGAATGGATAATGACCCCATGCAGCTTCGGATTTCTTTTCTTGACCTCATTCATCTTGTCTTCAATTCCTTTTTCCATGATATCCGTAAAATCCACTACCATATCAAGCATGGAATTTTGGGAATACGATTCAAATACATGGAGCAGCAGTATTTCAGCATTGGAATTACGTGCAATTAAAGCAGCATGCTCCAATGCATGAATGGAGATGGCAGAAAAATCTGTCGGAACAAGGATCTTGTGAAGAACCACTTGTGAATCGGTTTGTTGGCTCATATTTGTCAGGATGAATTACATTTAGGTTTGCAAAGGTAATAACTGTACGCAAAGATGGAAACCATACCTGAATCGGAAATGATCCTGCGCCCGCGGGGTTCTGTTTACCACCTCGACCTCCTCCCGGAAGAGCTCGCGGATACCATCATTACTGTTGGTGACCCGGATCGTGTAAAGGAAGTTTCTAAATATTTTGACAACGTGGAAGTTGCCCGGCAGCACCGGGAATTTGTTACCCATACCGGTAAAATAGGAAAAAAAAGACTGAC
>JBDSEW010000157.1:0-7684 GCA_039919825.1 Chitinophagales bacterium
GAAGCAATAACCTATAATTATGCGATCAATGATTCAGTGATCCAGTTGCCAAAATATTTCAACCTGAGCACAGCTTCTAAATTCCGCGGCCAGCATATAAAGCTGATTCTGAAAGTGCCTGTTGGAAAAACAGTAGTACTTGATAAATCACTCGAGCGTATGCTTGACAACGTTTCAAATGTTACGGATACCTGGGATTGGGATATGCTGGGCCATGAATGGAAAATGACAAAAAACGGATTAGAGTGTAACCAATGCCCCGGAATAAGCGACAAAGATGATGAAGAACATGACGATACCCGCATTAAGATCGACTCTAACGGCATACAAATTAAGACCCTTTAATAACCAACATCACTCAAAAGAAACTTTCAACCTCTAAAAAAGTAAAGTCATGAAAACTATAACCATCCTCCTCGCAAGCTTTCTGATCATTGGATCACAAACCGGTTTTGCTGATTCTATAGATCTTACCGGTAACTGTTGCCCGGTATCCAGTCAGGTAAGCACTGCAGTAAATCAAAAACAGCAATTGATGCTTGATCAGTTGCAGTTCGAAAGCGAAACCATGCTGATTCATTCAGGTGGAGCAGTTCATGAGCAGGTGCAAAAGAAAGTGATCATAAAAACTGAAGAGCATGTATCAATGAACAGCATGCAACAGGAAACTGAAAGCATCACTGTTGAATCACTTGAGGCCATTTCACAAAAGGTTGAAGAGCATGTAACCCGCGAAACCAGCCTGGTTAGCAAATAAAATCAGCTCAGTTTTTACCACGCTTTAATTCATATTACCATGAAAACCTTAGCCATTCTCTCCGCACTTGTTCTGATTCTTGCCGCAGGTTCACTTAGCGCACAGGATATCTCAAACGGAGATCAAAAAAATAAAACGAATCAATGTGAAGTTCAGTCCCACAATGGCGCTGATGCAAGCACGCTTGATAAACTGCAAAAGGAAACGGAAGACATCTCCGTGATGAAGCCCATCTTACTTATTGTAACCATCATAGAGGACCGGTTGCAATTGCACCGGTTGGAAAAAGAATCAGTTGCTGCTGCCAAATCCCGCGAATCGGGATCCAGGTAAGCGCCAATTGAGAGGGGTGAAGGCGGGAATGGAAGAGCCCGCCTTCTTTTTAAAGAGCAGCTCAGGAGGTGATGCAGGATCCTGAATCAAGTTCAGGATGACATCTCAGATCCTTAAAAAATTGTCACAAGTTTGTGAATTAGTTAATATATCGTTAAAATTGCCCTCCCTTTCATTGATAAGTTGTAACTTTTCAACAGGTTTAGTCGTCTTTAAAAAAAAACAATCCATGAAGTCTGTTAAAATTATTTTGCTTGCGGTGTTGTTAACTTCCGGCTTTGCGTTGGTGAACCAGGCTCTTTCAAGTATCGATACCAGTTGTGTTGCATCCATGCGGGTTCGAACAGTTCCGAGTTCCACTGATCAGAAGAAAAAGGAAACCACACCTGAAGCAACTCCTAAAACCCAAATTAAATCTAACCCTAAAGAAGACGGCGGATTCTATTGCAATGATACAGGTACCATTAAGGCAAAGCTGGCTGTTGTAAATGGTGGTGCACCCAAATAGATAACTTCATCGGATCTCATAAAAAAAGACCTTCCCAAATCCGGAAGGTCTTTTTTTATTACTGGTCATCCTTTCAAAATCACCAATGTTCCTCAAAAAAATTATTTGGGAAGTAATACCTGGTCAATCACGTGAATTACACCATTTGATTGAATTACATCATAGGTACTAATGTTTGCGGTGTTTCCTGATTCATCCTTCAGGGTAATGCTTACATCACCGTTCATCATGGCAGTGAGAGTACCACCGCTTACTGTTTTAACGGAAGCTTTTCCACCACCTTTCTTAATCATGTCTTTAAGGTCGTTATAAGTTACTTTGCCTGCAACCACATGATAGGTAAGCACTTTTGTAAGTGTGGCTTTGTTTTCTGCTTTTAACAATGTTTCAACTGTTCCCGAAGGTAAATTTTCAAAAGCGTCATTGGTAGGAGCAAATACGGTGAAAGGACCATTGCCTTTTAACGTTTCTACCAGGCCAGCAGCTTTAACAGCAGCTACAAGGGTAGTGTGATCCTTTGAATTTACTGCATTGTCAACGATGTCTTTGCTTGGATACATCGCTTCTCCCCCAACCATTGGCATCATTGGTTGTGCAAAGGAAATCGTAGTGGTAAGCACAACGCTCATGAGCGCTAAAGCGAATACTGAAATTCTGTTTTTCATAAAAAATTAGTTTTTGATTATTGATTTTGTTTGTGCGGATAATTACGCAGCAATACGAGATCGTGGTTTTATTTCAGGCGAAACTATATTTTTGAATATTTGAAATCCGGGAGAATTGATTTTTACGTAGCGACTCGTTTTTTTGGTTGGTTCGACGTAACAAAGGTGTGCTGGCAGATTTTATGGATTGCTCAGACGAATTTTAGTTGGTTCGACTTAACAAAGGTGTGCACGCAGATTTTATGGATTGCGCAGGTAAATTTGTGGTTGGTTCAACGAAATAAATGTTGTGCTCGCAGATTTTACAGATCACGCAGATAAAAAAAGCTGCTCCTTCTCACTCTTAATTAAGATCCTTACATCCTCTTACAGGGTTTTGATTGTTTCTCTTTTCTAATCTCTTAGGGGTAAGTTCCCCGCTGCTCTGCGGCGGAATCTTTATTCGCTACCATACTGTCGCCCCTCGTGAACCTTAGCAAGTCCCGTAGGGATGATAGTATGGTAAAAAATAGAATTGTAGGTCAACCAAGCCCCGTAGGGGCGACAGTATGGTTATATCATTTGAAATAGCAGAATAAAAACGTTTTTGGAAGAGTAAAAGGTGAATGGGGTTGAAACGCGACATGATGGCGGAGTTCAGTTGATCTTTATTATTTCTAAGTTGACGCGTATGCGGATAATCCGGGACTGGATGACTTCCGGAATTCTAAACTTCCAATAAAAAAACGGCTGACCCAAATGGGTCAACCGTTTTCCAATTGCAGTTCCGGCAACGTACGTTACACTCTGAAAGTTGCAGCAATATTTTTATTCAAAAAGCAATTTGCCCTGGATCACTTTTTTATCCATGCCTATTTTTACCATGTATAAACCTGTTGACAATCCTTCGCGCGTAATATTTACTTCTGAACCATTGATGTCTTTTATTTCACGCACCAATTTTCCACTCATGTCAAACAACTGGACGAACTTCATCTTCTGTTTTGGATCATCCAATCTCAATGTAAAATAAGTTACTGCGGGATTGGGGAACATTTTTATATCTGAAGCAAAAATATCGGGTGTTTGAACGCCGCTGATAAATCCGGGCAACTGCATGGCCTGCACTGCTCTTGGCGCAAGGTAACCCTGAATAGAATCAATGTAATTCAATGCCTTTGCTTTTGATGCGTCAGGATTGGTAAGGAAAGCATTCTGATAAATTACCGCAACATTGGCAGCGGGAACACCATAGGCAGGTGCTACTAACTGCAAAGCTGAAGAATCCCACCATTCCCACGGACCAGCTTGTCCATGAAACGGATTGCCGGGAATTGCGATGGAAGGATCTGGCAAGATGAAAGGAAAGAGCCCTTCAAAACCTTCATTAATCTGGTTGGCTCGGGTAGTGTAAGGATCGTTGTAAGGAATGTCAAACACATCATTGTTACCCAATTCATTTGATAGGCGAACCACTTCCCGGCTGCCGCTCACATACACCACAAACTGCCCGGTAGTAGGCACAATTACATTTCCATTTCCATAAGGAGCAAAAGGATCATTGGTTACGTGGAAACAAACAATGGGAACATCACCTGCTTCCAGCCAGGTAGAATCACCAATTGCGCCACCCATGTTTACTACCGTGCTTACCATATTTCCGTATTCAGGCCAGTTGTTTTGATTGAATCCGGGCAAGCCGCCTAATCCATCAAATCCACCCCACAAAGCCTGATTCACATAAGGCTGACCGGCGACAAAACCATAAGTAAGATCTGTTTCAGCAGCAATAAATTTTAACAATTGAATTTCAGCGGCCTTGTCGAGTGATGCATAAGCCAAAGTAACGTAACCACCGGAACCCTGTCCAACCAGCATTATTCTGTTGGTATCGATCTTAAAAGTGTTACCCTGAACTTTAGCATCCATCTTGAAATACCGGACACAGGTTTTGGCATCCTGGATGGCGCGATAAACGGCCAGCAGCAAAGTGCCCGTACGAATGTCCTGTGTATTTCCAATTGGGTTCCATCCGAGGCGATAATCCATGGAGGCAGAAACATAACCACGGCGGGCAAACTGCTTGCACATTTCAACAGTGGCACTGTCATGACGGTCTCCCGTTGCTGTTCCGTTGATCAGCAGGGGAAGAAAGCTACCTGTATGAAAGTAAATCACGAGCGGACGTGATTGAGCGGTATCACCACTGGGTTGGTATACATCCATTACCAATGGCTGCAGCGCAGGTGCTCCGGTAAGTACACCATAGTTTTCTCCGTAAACCACAGGTCCTGTAGCAGTCGTACTGGTGAATATTTCATCGAAATAACGTTGTGCGGAGGATGTTTTCGCAACCAACAATAGTGAGAAGATTATTGCAAAAGAGAGTAACACTTTTTTCATGATGAGTGGGTTTTGAATTTTTTGATTCATCTAATGTAGGAGAATTTTAGATAGGATTTGCAAAATGGTATTTAAATAATTGTTACTGTTCAGCCGATTTAAGCCAGTGAAACAGGTTTGGACAAGAGGGCACATTCAATAGCGTCAAGAATTCTGTAACCCTGTTTACGGGCAGAGGAGATATAGCTTCTGATTCTGCAGAAAACGTTAGCTCCGTCTTTTGTTCGGAAGCAGCCTGATATTTTCTGCTTCAATTTGATCATTCTCAAATCACGTTCTGCAAGATTGTTATCAAATGGAACCTGAGGATGGTACATAAACAATAAGACCTGATGGTTTCGGAATTTAAATACTTCCAGCAGCCGAAGTGATTTTGATTTTCCAACCCTGCCCCGTCGTGGTTTTGTCCTCACTTTCTGTTTGGGTTCTTCTTCAAATCCTTGCCTGATGATTTGACAGTATTGAAGTTCTATCTGTTCTATAGTCATTGGGTCAAGCAGGTCTTTGTTTTTACAATTATTAGCCTGGATCAACAGTTTTTTCATTTTTAAAGCCCAGCCACAACCCATTTCCTCGTGTAAAAACTTTAAATCACGCATTAGATGCGCATTGCACAAAGCGTGTGTGCAATCATACCCGTCATAGCTTGCCCAGCGGTCATGGACACTGATGCCTTTGTAGTCAGGCATGATGCCAATGGCATTTATTCCTTCATTGCCACGTTTGCTTTGCAGGCTGTAATGGGTTAACCGATGGGTGGAAGTACTGTGTATCCATTGTGTGTTATCATTACAACGAAGACCAGTTTCGTCATTATGTATTACCGCATTTTGGAGGAGTGCTTTTTTGATTGCTGATTCAGTTTGTTCTAACTGTTCATAGCACTTTTGGTTGCTGCTTGCTAATAAACCATCACTGACACTTACTCCAAAAATGGCTTCGCTCAACTCCTGCAACCGTTCAAAAGGAATAAATTGATATTGATTCAAATACACCATCAATGCTTTGAATTTGCTTCCATACTGCACACTGCCTTTTAATTCGCACGTTCCCTGATGTACTTTACCACAACGGCATTGTTTTATTTCTATGCGATGCTCAATGACTTCGATCAACTTTACAGGCAACTCAATTTCCTGTCTGCGCTGTATGCCCACCGTCTCAAGTGATTCCAGATTTACTCCGCAATCGCAATGCCCCTGCACTTTATGTTCTATGATCCTGTCAGCACTATCAACCATCTTCAGCGTAGTGCCTTTATGACCTGATTGTGCACCTGGTTTTTTGGTACTTGCTTCCCGATTGTTCTTGACTTTTTTCTTATAGTTATCGCTTGACGGTGGTTTATGACTGTTACCACTATTTTTGTTTGACTGCGATTCTAACACCGCTAAACGATCCAGCAATCGCTCATAATCCGCCGTCTTGATAATCATGTAGCCTTCTGGCAATCCTATCATGGATACAAATCTCTAACAGCTTTTCTTTTTTCATGCATCCGCATGCTTTTCTCTTTCCACTCCTATTTCTTAAATTGTCCTGTTTTTAGTACTGAACAGTAACAAATAATTAAAGCAATTTAATTTGCTTTTTTGTACATCACACAGTCATGAAGCGAATGTTTTTAATGTTATCTCAATAAATGATGACAATGATTTCCTCTTCCACTTCGCGAAAAAAAGTGGGTTAAAAGAATGTTTCCGGAATTCAGATTCTAAAAAGTAAACGTGACAGATAGTTATAATAATTATGCAAGCACAGCCGTTCATACTAATTCTTATCTCATCGCAGAATACATTATGATCTTAAAATGAACAAAGTTCTCCTCCTTGGCTTGTTGCTTCAAGTAACCTGTATTTCTTTTGCGCAAACAACAGGCATCAGGTTTAATACATCGTTCTCGGACACTAAAAGGGCACAAGGTGCAATAGGTGCTGGATTATACCTGAATGTAAATGATTTTTCAAAGAAAATTGCGCTGTCCTTTTCAATTGATTATTACCGTAACATCCGTCCTTTCATAAAAGAAGGTATTCAAACGTACTTTTCAGAGGCAACCTTCCATTTTAATCCCAATTATATTTTGACCATATAAGCTCAAGGTTTACTTGGGTCCCTCCATTCAATTTGTGAAAACTCATGGTACAGATGAAATTTTATACGGGATATTTTCATCGTTTGACAGCAAGTACATTGGATTGGGATTTTCCCTGGATCTTCAATACTATCCCTTACCTAAAATACCTGTCTGCGCTGACTTTTTTATAAGTCCTGCTTATTTGTTTAATATCAAAAGCAAAGATGAAGTTCACAGCAATTACGGCAATTCTGATAGTGATTGGAGCAACTCAACTTTCAATTAGGAATTGCTTTCGACATGAAATAAACATGGGTCATTAAGGCTTTCTGAAAAGCACTCTCATTGCGGTGTCATGCTGAATTTATTTCAGCATCTTTTGTGACAGATGAGGTACTGAAACATATCGTGAAACAGATCCTGAAACAGATCCTGAAACAAGTTCAGGATGACTAATTACTACTTTGAATTGCTATATTTTCTCCCAACCCGTATAAGGAATCAATGCAGCCGGCATTTTTATGCTATCTGCTGTTTGGTTGTTTTCCAACAACGAAGCAACAATCCGCGGCAAGGCAAGCGCGCTGCCATTGAGTGTATGCGCCAATTGAATTTTACCGTCTTTGTCCTTAAAACGGAGCTTCATGCGGTTGCTTTGAAACGTTTCAAAATTGGAAACGCTGCTCACTTCCAGCCATTTTTTTTGTGCGGCGCAGAAGACTTCAAAATCATACGTAAGGGCGGAAGCAAAACTCATATCACCACCACACAATCTTAAAATCCGGTAAGGCAGTTCCAGTTTATTTAATAGCGCTTCCACATGACTCACCATTTCATCCAAAGCTGCATAAGAAGTTTCAGGGTGATTGATGCGTACAATTTCCACTTTATCAAACTGGTGAAGCCGGTTCAATCCGCGTACATCTTTTCCGTACGATCCTGCTTCACGGCGGAAACATTGG
>JBDSEW010000179.1:0-2641 GCA_039919825.1 Chitinophagales bacterium
AGGAGAGTAGGTTGATGGGGAATTTGAGTTTCCATCGCAAACTGACTTTACCCGCCATTGATATTCAGTAGCCGGAGTCAAATTCTTCAGGGTGATTTTTTTATTTTCAGCAATTAAGGAAATTACATCGGTATTGCCTGTCTCGTTGTATTCCACAATATAGGAGGATGCACCGGTGGCTTTGCCCCATTTAAGGGTTGCTTTATGAATGTTTGGTTCAGCGGTCATGGTAGATCCTGTAATGCGGCTGCAGGGTTTCCATACATATTTGTGGGCACGGTATACTTTTAGATCCACAGAATCAAAGGTCATTTCCCAGGCAATATTTTTATTGTAATCCACTTCGGTGAAATTTGGAATTCCTGATCCGCCAGCAGCTCCAATAAGACCCCAGTTAATCAAAGTACTCCCATCTGGAAGCCGTTGGGCATTTCCTCTTGCAGATCCGTACACTTTCACGCCATTTACATCCGGGTGTTCATAGTACCATACGAGCGTGGCAATCTTATTGGTTTCATCCAGTGAATATTCTTTGGCGCTGGATTTTTGCACCGGCAGAAAATTCCCGTTGTTGAAAAGAATAATATTTCCATTTGGAAGCCGGCGCAAGTAATGCTGGGAATGAAAGTGTTCCGGTATATTGTCATTAACAAATGTAAACTGGTTGTTTTCGCCTCCCAATCTCCATATAATATTGCCTGTCGCACGGTTAATTTTCGTACACTCATTCATGTTTCTGCTGGATATCAGGATATTGCCGTCATGATCCCGTTGTACGGAATTGCCATGACAATAATCTACAACGGAGGTAGTGAGGGGAACATAATTATTGGCATCTGTAAATTGAAAGTGATCCCAGCTTCTCCATTCAAATACCAGGTTTTTCATGGAATCCAGTTCCTGGATTATTAGTCCCTCCACCGTTGCATTCGGTTGCCCGCCATAAGGTGTCATGTCAACTGTTTGTTCATCCGTGCCAATGAGCAATGCATGTCCATCCGGATACATCATGAAGTCATGACTATCGGTCTTATAATTTCCATTTGTACATTGAGCGGAATCTATGATGTTGTAATTAGAATCCATGATCATGTACCTTCCCGGAGAATTCTTGAAATAAGTCAGGTAGCCGTTTTCATTTATTTTAAAATCCCTTCCTTCTCCCGGTGCTTCCCTTGCCCACTTTATCTTTCCGTTATTTTTAAGAATGGTGAGGAATGGATCGGGCAATTGCTCATCAGTACTTCCTTCTGAATGATTCGCATAAAATATAGAACCAGGTGCAGGATCAGCATTCACATTGATGGTAAATGTGGGCATTCCTTCCAGGGGTGAGATTTTTGAAGCGTTGCTTTCACCATCTTCTTCAGCAGCTATTTCGCGTCTGGCCTGTTCGAAACGAAGATCCTCTTCCGGTGTTACTGCATTCCTGGTATTGAAAGTAAAGGTGGTCCCTTCCATTTTTTCTCCCTGAATGTTCCTAAGTTTCTCATGGACTGTAATAGCTACCGTTTCCCCGTAATCAAAAACAGGAACGGGCGTTATGATGATCGTCTTATGATCGTCGGAAAGTTTTGCAGACCATTGATGACGTCCGCTCTTTGAACCATAAATCTCCACCAGCCCCTTGTCGTTCAGAGAAGTGGCATCAATGAAATTTCCATTGTTAAGAATAATAGCAACCTGGGGATGATGGTAAGAAGAACCGGGAAGGGGATAGCAATATTGAAACTGTGCAAAAAGAAATGGAACAGTGCAAAAATATATTGCGAGAGTAAAAAGGTATTTCATAAAAAAGTGGTTGGGTTTTGTTTAAGTGTTCAAACAGGTGTTGGTGAAATTATTAAATTCTGCAACATGCTGTTTTGTCATTGCCGGAAAACTTTTAGGGTAGGGTGGAAGTTCTTTCTTCTTTAAAGATACTATCCTGGTTGCTCCGCGGGGAACACTCTGAATTATTTGATAGTTTTGACCTTCATATAGGAAGATGTCAGTTGAAAGCAGTATTCTACATATAAAGAATTCTGCCCGTGGTCGGTGTTTTCACCGACCACTTCATAGAATCAACTGTAAGTAAATAAAATAATAGGTGAGACCTACAACTAATAAGTAGTTAGTAATGCTAAAATGCTGGTTGGTGAAAACACCAACCAGAGGCTCGGACATGGCGTCATAAAAAGCCCAATCGAGGCCTCATTGCGATCCCGCTGAGCACACAGTCATTTTGCTGGTCGTTATTCATAGCGGGAGAAGCAATCTTCAGAGATTCGTAGCAAACGCTAATCGAAATATTTTCAATCTTTAGGAGATTGCTTCTCCCGCCAAAAACAGTAATATATCATGAACTGAGCACAAGGCGGGATCGCAATGACGCTTTGATTTAAGTTTAGAACTATCTCAGCATAAATATTACCCCACAAAAAAACTCCTCCGGCTTTTCACAGGAGCAACTTAGAGGGAAGCTGCCATGTAATTTGACAATGCGTTAATGCTGTTTCGAACAACAGTGATTACAAATCCGGAATAACGAAGAGCAGATCCCTGAAAAATAAGATCTGCAAAATTATTGTTCAAGTCAGGTTTTTGACATCTTAATTTCTAATCAGATAATTCACGCATTTATAACTTTATTATCGTTAAA
>JBDSEW010000191.1:0-13327 GCA_039919825.1 Chitinophagales bacterium
TGGAGCAGATGGATGACCCTGCATTTAAACCGGAAGAAGTTCCTGCTCTCAAAGAATGGGAAGCTGCATTCAACGATGGGAAACACGGAAACGACCTGCAGTATTTTTACGGCTGTGGCCCTTACAAGGTAACAGTATGGGAAAGAGGACAATCAGTAACACTATCACTGAAACCCAACCATTGGACGAAGCACCTGGAGAATAACAACATTTACTTACAAGCCTATCCTGAAAAAATAATCTTCAAGGCAATCAAGGATGAAAATGCAGCCATGCTTGATTGTAAAGCACAGGGTTATGATGTATCTACCATGCTTACCAGCAGGGTATTGCTGGATCTGCGGCGCGATAGCCTTTTTAACCGCAACTTCAACGCTGCATTTCTGAACAGTTATTCGTTTACGTACATGGCTATGAACATGCGCCCTGATGGCGTGAAGCACAAAAAAATTCTGGATGATGTAAAAGTTCGTCGCGCCATTGCGCTGCTTATTCCTGTTGACAGGATCGTTGAAGTGGTTGCTCTCGGTCGTGCCAGTCGCTGGCCAAGCATGGTGTCACCCTTAAAACCCGAATTCAATACCGATTTGAAACTGCTGCCCTATGATGTTGTTGACGCATCCAAACTTTTGGATGAAGCAGGATGGAAGGATACCGATGGTGATAACATACGCGATAAGATGGTGGATGGTGAACGTATTCCCCTCCAACTGGAATTGCTGAGCATGGTACAGGGTAATATGGTGAAGGAATTTACAGCCATCATTTCAGAAGGTGCATACCCTGCCGGTGTAAAAATTATCTCGAAACCGATAGAAGGAAGTGTAATGCGTCAGCTGATTACGGATCATGATTTCGACCTGGTGCTGTCTAACTGGGCTGTTTCTTCAATGCCTGAAGAATTTAACCAACTTTGGTCAACCAGTGCATGGGTGAGTAAGGGAAGCAATTATACCGGTTTCGGAAATGCGGAGAGTGATGCCCTGATTGATTCCATTTCAGGTACGCTGGATGAAGCGGTACGGATACCGATGGTGAAGCGGCTACAAAAAATTGTCTATGATGAACAACCCTATGTTTTTCTCTACAGCCCTGATCGAAAAGTGATTATTCATAAACGATTTGGCAATGCGGTCATGACTTCAGAACTCCCTTCTTTCATTCCTAACAATTTACTGCTGCTCACGGGTGGCGGAGCTGCAATGGCTGCAGACGTGCAGTAAAAAATTTTCCATCATATACCGAAATGCGGATTTGGGATGGACGATTACGGAAATACAGTTTGGATGGCAACCCATTCCGATAGCGACAATCCGCAATCTGAAATATTGAAAATTTCAATGCATGTTATACACTTTCTTCAGGTAATGTGAATAACAATGGCATGAAAAATTTCATGTGGTGGGTATTTATTCTTGATCTTTATCCATCCCAGAAAAACAACCCTTTGCAATCATGCCGTTGCCTATGAGACAAACCTTTCTTTTGCTGCTTTTAGGCTGCCTGTTCACACAGCTTCACGCGC
The DNA here is from genome assembly GCA_039919825.1 of Chitinophagales bacterium. GTDB lineage: Bacteria > Bacteroidota > Bacteroidia > Chitinophagales > UBA10324 > JACCZZ01. The sequence continues at coordinate 1,526 of JBDSEW010000191.1, forward strand.
AGGAATACCTTGGCATTATCAATAGTAACTATGCTGGCACCATTGGTACACAATTGAACCCGAGTTCGTTTGTGGACTCAAAGCTTACCTTCGATATTAACCTGTTGAGTGGCGGGTCTTCATTCGACAACACGTATTTGTACATTCCTAAGGATGACCTCACCTTTTTTGGCTTCGGCAATATTGTTGATATTCTTAAGGACAAGGATTTCCTCACGCGCTGGGATCCGAATAATCCGAATGCGCCGCAAAGCTTCACTTTATCTGCTGAAGCAATTGGTCCCTCCTTCATGATCAATTTTGCAAATCGGCACAGTCTTGGTTTTACCACCGGAGGAAAAACTTTTGTAACAGCAAGGAACGTCGCTGCACATATAGCAGAAAATGCTTACCAGGAGTTGCGTGACGAAACACTTTACAATACAGAATGGACTACTGAAAACATGCAGCTGGATATTCTTTCCTGGGCAGAATATGGATTGAATTATGAAGCCATCATCTATCAGAATTCCAAACACAAGATAAAAGGTGGAATTACTTTGAAAATTGTAGATGGTTTTGGTGGAGGTTATCTCAAAAATGCTGATCTCAACTATACCGTTTTAAGCCCTGATACTATCCTGTTTGGTCCCACTTCCTTTGATTATGGCCGAACTGATTTCAATTCTTTTGATCCGGTCAAAAAATACAAAGACCTTAAGCATGGTGGTGGCTTCGGCTGGGACATTGGGTTTACGTATGAATTGCTCCGTGATTCTTCTGAATGGACGTATGAAATGGATCAGCAAAAATGGGCTGATCCCGATAAGAACAGGTACAAACTCCGCATTGGGGCCTCGCTGATTGACATGGGAACCATTAAATTTAATGAGGCTTCCAATGCTTATCACCTCGAAACAGAAAATGCGGTGTATCCGGAATGGAGAGGTGAACATTATGAAAGCAATATTGATTTCGACAAGACCCTGAGTTATATTTTTTTTGGCGACTCCACTGCCTCTTTACAGGCGGATAATTTTAAGATGGCATTGCCCGGTGCGATCAGTTTGCAGGTAGACTGGAATGCATATCGCAATTTTTTTGTGAATGCTACCATCATTAAAGGATTTAATCACAACAGCGATCAGGGAATTGTGCGCCCGGATATTTATTCGCTCACGCCACGCTACGAACATAAATGGTTTGAAGTGGCTGTTCCGCTTTCCATTGAATACTACGGCCATACAAAAGCAAGGCTTGGCCTGGCGTTGCGGGCAGGCCCCGTGTTTGCAGGCACTGACGAGATAGGATCATTGCTTGCTTTGAATGATATGGAAGGTGCGGATATCTATGCAGGTATCAAAGTAAATATTCCGGGACATAAGTTGAAGGACATTGATAAAGATCTCGTGTCGGATAAAAAAGACCGGTGCCCCGAAGTGCCTGGATCTGTGCAACTACAGGGATGTCCTGACCGCGATCGTGATGGGGTGGAAGATGCGAAAGATAAGTGCCCTGACGTGGCAGGAGTGGCTGCATTTGCGGGCTGTCCTGATATTGACGGTGATGGTATTGAAGATGCAAAGGACAAGTGCCCTGATCAGGCAGGACTTGCACAATTTGAAGGCTGCCCTGATAGCGATGCCGATGGCATTCCTGATTATGAAGATGAATGCCCCTATGTAGCAGGCACCCAGCAGTTCAAGGGTTGTCCGGATACGGATGGCGATGGTATAGCAGATAAGGTAGATTCCTGTGTATACGAAGCAGGCCCTGTTTCTACCAATGGCTGTCCTGACCGTGATGGTGACATGGTGCCCGACCGGAAGGATAATTGCCCTGATGTTGCCGGAACAATCGAAAACCAGGGTTGTCCTGCATTGCGGGAAGATGATTTGAACCGCATCAGCCTTAGCTCCAAATCCATCACTTTTGAAACAGGAAGTGATAAGATCAAAGGAGCATCCAATGATGTGCTGGATGTAATTGCTGAGATAATGCTGCAATACAATTACACTAAATGGATGATTGAGGGATACACTGACATTACAGGAAGTGTAGCAACTAACCTCACATTATCCAAGAAGCGGGCTGCTGCAGTAAAGAATTACTTTATTTCCAAAGGCGTCAACCCTGACCGGCTCACTTCGGAAGGGTATGGAGTAGAAAGTCCGGTTGCAAGCAATAAGAATGCTGCAGGCCGTGCAAAAAACAGGAGGGTAGAGATCAAGCTGGTGAATTAAGCACCGGAATTTTTGAAAGGAGATGGACGGCCGAGGCCGTCCATTTTTTTTATTGAAGAAGTAATTTGATGATTCAATTGTGTGCTGATGAAATTCTCCTACTAAGAATATTATTTCTTAAATACTATAGATTTTTTTTGAAACCAATAAGGGTTTTTTGCCAGCTATTCGCAAAATAGGTCACTGAGTATATTTGAAATTATTTCAATTCCATTATGGAATTCTGTTTACCTCCCGCATCTAAGTGCTGAAATTCAATTCATTTCTGATGGAGTTCCTGATAATTCACCTGGCCGACAAGAAAAAAAAGATTCATGAATGTATCAATGGATTTGCTAGCTGGTTCACGCGCGATCCACGCCATTATCAAATAATTTTTCTGAGTTGCTTTCTCTGGTATGGTATTTCTGCACTGCGTTGGGATATTGCGGCGCCGGTACTTGCTGCGGCGTTTTGTGCTTGCCTGATTACGCAATACCTCTTCATTGCTTTTAAGAGGTGTGACCTGCATTCCTTAAAAAGCGCAATGATCTCTTCCCTTAGCCTCTGTCTGCTACTGAAAACAAATGATGTATATGTGATGCTGCTGGCAGGAGTGCTCAGCATTTCAGGAAAATTTATTTTCCGCATAAAGTATCCTTCTTCTGGAAAGATAGCTGCAGGCTGGAAACATTTTTTCAACCCCACCAACTTTGGCATCATCACCACCATCCTGCTTACCGGCAACGCATGGATATCACCCGGCCAATGGGGTAGTGCTGGTGTGATGGTTTTTTGTATCGGGATATTGGGTTTTGCAGTGTTGCTGAAAGTGAAGCGGCTCGATATTGCCATCACATTCTTCACGGTATTTTGCATTTTAAATTTCATCAGGAGTGTGATGGTAGTTGGATGGTCGGCAGATGTATTTTTTCATCAGTTCACCAGTGGTACTTTATTGCTTTTTACTTTTTTTATGATCACCGATCCTGTTTCAACACCTTCCCATAAAGTTGCACGGATCATTTGGGCTGCTTTAGTTGCAATGCTGGCCTTCTACCTGGCTACTTACCAGTTTGTGAATGGTGCTCCTCTCTGGGCATTGTTCTTTCTTTCGCCAGCTACTATTCTTTTCGATAAATTTTTTCTTCACCCTAAATTTTCATGGTTATGAGCACGCTGTTTAAAAAATTAATTGCGAATGTGGAATTACGGATTGCTGATTTGGAAAAACAAATCACAAAACGCATAACACGAATCACGAATGATGACGCTAAAATTTTGGCTGCACTTCGTTTGTTGTTGATCGTGGTAGTGATGATTATACCGGGAAATGCACGGGCCTTCTGCGGATTTTATGTGGCAAAGGCAGATGCTTCACTGTTCAATAAAACCTCACAGGTGATTTTAGTACGCAATGGCAACCGCACCACCATTACCATGTCAAGTGATTTTGAAGGTGAAGTGAAAGATTTTGCAATGGTTGTGCCGGTACCAGTTGTATTACAACGTAACGAAATCAGAACCGTTACTCCACAAATTTTTACAACACTGGATGGTTATTCCGGCCCGAGACTGGTTGAATACTACGATGAAAATCCATGTGAACCCCGGATCGTATATGATCAGATGGTTTCCAAAATGTCGATGGCTGATATGTCAACGGCAGCCGCATCCAAACAGGAATCGGATCATTACAAAGTAAAAATTGAAGCACGGTATACCGTAGATGAATACGATGTGCTGCTGCTTTCGGCAGATGAATCTTCCGGCCTTGAAGGATGGCTCACAGACAATGGCTACAGGATTCCTGAGGGAGCACGCGAGGTGTTGCAGCCTTATATCAACAGCGGCATGAAATTTTTTGTGGTGAAGGTGAATCCGGAAGAACTTAAAAAGAAAGGAACCTCCTTTCTGAGCCCGTTGCAGATTTCATTCAACTCACCCAAATTCATGTTGCCCATCAGGCTTGGTATGGCCAATGCGAAAGGATCGCAGGATATGATCGTGTACGCCTTCACACATACAGGTCGTGTGGAAACTTCCAATTACAGAACAGTGAAGGTTCCTACAGATAAAAATGTTCCGGAATTCGTGCAGAATTATTTCGGCCAGTTTTATGTAGATACTTACCGCAAGCACCGCCGCGAGCAGGGTGCTGCCAATGTATTTCTCGAATACGCCTGGGATTTGAGCGGAAGCGTTATGCAATTCTGTGATCCCTGCACTGGTACTCCACCAATGTTACAGGACCTTATTACTGCAGGAGTAGATTGGGTGCAACAATATCATTATGGTTATAATGGAAATGTGTTTTTCACACGGCTCCATGTAACTTACGACCGGAAGAATTTTCCGCAAGACCTCCAGTTCCAGGAAACACCCAACAGGGAAAATTTCCAGGCAAGGTATATCATCACTCATCCAGCTTACGGTGAGTTCACCTGCGAGGCAGGTAAAAAATATTTGCAGGACGTTCGTCAACGGAGAACCAGGGAGTTGCAGCAACTGGCAATGCTCACCGGCTGGGAAACAGCCAGCTATAGTCCTTACATCAACACATTTAATTATTATCCTGAAGGAGCGCCCACCTATCGCAAGGTGGTAACTCCGGTTATTAAACAGGCTCCGATAGATACAGGTAGCAACGTCGTTCCGCGAAAGGATCCAAACCAGATAGAGCAGGGCGCATTCAACATTCCACTCAATGATGATGCGGGAGGCAACGAGAATGATGGTGCTTCAGCACAGTGGATGATGATAGGAATCGGTGTGTTACTATTGCTGCTTGTTTTTTCCGGAAGAAGAAAGGTTGTATCGAGGTAACCGGGACAACTTTGCGATTGATGTTAAAAATGTTGAGCCACTAAACGGCATGCATTCAGCACCCTTATTTCGCACCACATTACCCTTGCCCCTTGCGAAAATCTTTTTGTCCTTTGCGGTTACTACAAAGCCTTTTTTAGTAGCACTAACCGCAAAGGACACGAGGAAAAAATTATGACAGAAAATGAAGAACTCCTGCCGCTGCAATTAATTAAATAGATTCTCCAATATTTTTTAAATTGCAATAGGTTTCGCGGCATGAATAAATAAAGCGAAGTATTTCAGTATGAAAATACGATTCCCCCAGGTTGTATATTTTCTGAAGCGGTTTTTCGCAGGGATATCGAATAGCGGGTTCCGGAATCAATTAATGAGAGGCTGTTCCATTACCATCCTGTTGTTTCTATTTGCGCAGGTGGCTGTAGCACAAAAATTCTCTCCCGGGTATGTGTTGCTGAATAACGGTGACACCCTGCATGGACTCATTGAAACAGAGAACTGGATAAAGGCGCCTGTAAAGGTTCGGTTTAAGAAGTCACCCACTTCAGATATTCACACTTATTCACCTTTGCTCATCCACTCATTTCGTATCAAGGAGGGTGATTGGTATTTCAGCTTTGTGGGTGATATCGATCCTTCTTCTTTACTTGATGACCACTTGACGTACGATCCATTACCCGACACAATGCGCGTATTTATGTTTATACGATCAGTGGTGATGGGAAAAATAGGTCTCTATTACGCGCGTGATTTGAATGACCGGCTGCACCTGTTCGTTCAGAAGGATGGTGGCGTAATCAAAGAACTCAAGTACAAGAAGTATTACCTTGATGAACGCGTAGTCGCCGACTATCGCAATGAAATTACACGGCGCGCCATTATGGCCAACCAGATCTATAAAGAGCAACTCACCAACCTCATGGCTGATTGTCCCCCTGTAGCAACAGGTATTGTGTCACGGCCATTGGCCTATTCTAAAAATGACATCATGAAACTGGTGATAGAGTATAACCGTTGCAAATCTTCCCGCACCAGTTACAAAGAGGAAAAGGAAGCCTGGCGTTTTGAAATTCGCGGACATGTTGGTGTAAATTATTCCGGACTTAAATTTAAAAGCACCACTAATACCTATGTAGGTGATTCAGATTTTGAAAATACCCTGGGATATGCGTTCGGTTTATCGATGAACAGCGTGCTGCCGAGAACCAATGAGAGCTGGGGATTTTTTAATCAATTGATCATTCGCGATTTTAACTCGCAGGGTGTTTCAGGCACTGCCGAGTTTAAAGAGCAGCGGCCGGTGAAGATGGATCTGCTCTATGCAAAACTGGGCACGATGGTGCGCTACCAGTTTACCGCATCGGCAGTACAACCTTTTCTAGAGGCAGGTATCACCAATGGTATTGCATTAAAATCAGCCAACCTCGAATCTGACAGCTCGGGCATCACCAGCAACTTTATACAGTTTTTCAGAAACTATGAGCAGGGCCTGTTGTTTGGCACAGGCATTCGATGGAAAAATGTTTCCTGGGATGTGCAGCTGGAATTTTCAAATGCCATGTCTGGATATTCAGATGTGAAAAGTGCCTTCACCACCCTGTATGTTACTATGGGATATAAATTTTAGAACTACCTGATAAGCGAACATTTCCTTTGTCTACAGTAATACCTTCCCGCCGCCGCTTGATAAATTTTAATTCGATAACGATGATGATGCTGATTACGATCATCAGGAACCAGGACGCTATCTTTCCGGTAGTCACCATTTGCCAACCCGCATGCTGGTAAGTGTATTTCCAGGCGCCTAAAAATGTAGCGATGTTTTCCGCTATCCAAACAAAAAAACCAATCAACAGAAAGGAAATTACCAGCGGCATTTGGCGGATGTTTCCATTAGTATGAAAATGAACCCTGGTCTTAAAAAAAATGATCACCAGCAATGGAATAATCAAATATCTGAGGTCGTACACAAAATGATGGGTGAAGAAGTTGAGGTAAATGGTAATGCAAATACCAATCGCCCATAGTTTTCCGGGCCAACCCGAAACTTTTAATTCAAACCATCTCCACGCCTGGCAGATATAACTGGCAACGCTTGCATACATAAATCCACTGTACAATGGAACACCGGAAACTTTTGTCCATCCTTCTTCCGGATAGGACCATGAACCCATATGTACCTTGAAAATCTCCATCATGAGCCCGATCATGTGAAAAAGGGTGATCACCAGCAATTCATCTTTCGTTTCCATTTTTGTAAAATACATCAGTGCCTGCATGGCAATGCACATCAGCAACAGGAAATCATACCTGTATAAAAAAGGCAACTCAATTTTTCGTGATATCAGGAGAATTAAAATGATAAATGCAGGAAAGATGCAGCACAGCAACTGTTTAATACCGAATGCAAAAAACTCTTTGAGAAAATTGAGAAACCAGGAATGATGATCTCTGTGTTCAAGCTTTTGAAACAGGGAAGAAAGAAAAGCAGGTGTATTCGTAAAAATATTTTTTTATGAGTTGTTGCAAATCAGAAAGAGGCAGGTAAATGAGGTATGAAATTCTTCCATACGTTGAAAACGTGGCTTTAGTATTTTGATGTGAAATTTTTTAATGGTAGGATGCAATGATCTTTTTCAGGTGATTACGATGAAAAGGAAACTTTGCACCGTTATTGTTGTTCTTTCAGCAGTTGATCATTTGATCTTTACTTTTGTGGTAGAGTTACATCACAACAGTTGTTTTTAAGGTGATACAACTTTAATGGTAACATATGAAACGTATCATCATCATCGGGGGTGGCTTTGCAGGATTGAAACTGGCAGAAAAACTAAATAACACCTCTTACGATATCCTGCTGATTGATAAGCTCAATCATCACCAGTTTCAACCACTTTTTTACCAGGTGGCTACAGCAGGGCTGGAACCGTCGAGTATTTCTTTTCCCTTACGGGGAATTTTTCACCACTCCAAAAATGTTCGCATCCGGTATGCTGAAGTGTTGCAGATTTTGCCGGATCAAAATAAGGTGAATACCAGCATCGGAGCATTTCCCTATGAATATCTCGTGATTGCTACCGGTGTAACTACCAATTTCTTTGGAAGCAAAAACCTGGAAACATTTGTCTATCCAATGAAGTCAACGTCTGAAGCCATCAACATCCGTCAGCATGTTTTACAGAATTTTGAAGACGCATTAATTGCAACGGAAGAAGAAAGGAAAGGGCTCATGAATTTCGTGATCGTTGGCGGAGGGCCAACCGGCGTTGAACTGTCAGGGGCTTTTGCTGAAATGAAACGCCACGTTTTTCCCCGGGACTATCCTGAACTGGACTTCAGCAAAATGAATGTGATGCTGCTGGAAGGATCGGATAAAACGCTTGGCAACATGAGCAAGCAATCCTCTTTGAAATCCAAACTGTATCTTGAAGAACTGGGTGTAAAGGTGATGCTCAATACCCGCGTTAAAGATTACGACGGAAAATTAGTACAACTGGAAGATGGCAGTACTATTCCTTCCAATACAGTGATCTGGGCGGCCGGCATTCGTGGTAATACCATTGAAGGTATGCCTGCAAATGCAATTACCCGTGGAAACCGTTTTAAAGTTAACCGTTACAATCTTGTGGAAGGCTGCTCCAATATTTATGCAGTGGGTGATATTGCTTTTATGGTGACTGAAAAATATCCGCAATCACATCCACAGGTGGCCAATGTGGCAATGAGTCAGGCAGCAATGCTTGCAAAAAATTTTAAGAAGATGCTCACCAATACTTCATTGATTCCCTATGAATACAAAGACAAAGGATCAATGGCTACCGTTGGTAAGCACAAAGCAGTAGTGGATCTTTCCTTCTGGCATTTCCAGGGATTTTTTGCCTGGTTTGTCTGGATGGGCCTGCACCTGTTGCTGTTAATGGGGATGAAGAACAAAATATTTGTGTTCGTGGACTGGCTGATTTCTTATTTCTCAAATGACTCCACTTTGCGATTGATTTTTTCTCCGGTGAGTAAAAAGAAAAGCAACTGACAACAGAGAGCATCTGTAAAACAGGTTTATGAAAAAGCTGTAAAGGGTATGTTACAAATATTAAAGGAGATTTATAGAAAGTCGCAGCAACGTGTAATTATACGCAAAGCGGGATAAATGTGTACATTTTAAAAGACTTTTCAATTGCGTTCAGAAAATTGAAAACGGACAAAATCTAAATCAATGTGAGTCATTCTGGAGGAACCTCCTGACAATAACCTACTCACCTCATGCTATACCAACCAATCTCCCACAGAATTTATTTTATGCTGTGCCTTGCAAGAAGTGCAGCAGGGATACACTATGCAAAATTGCATAATGATTATCAGTAGTGCTAAGAAAGCGAAGATCATCAGCCTTTTAATTTTTTGGCCCCCTGGCATCTTGCCGCTTATCCTATTTAAAGTCAGTTTTTCGGTGATGAAAAATATGGTCTTGCTTTTTAAACCGCAATTAACAATCCGAAATCCAAAATTCTTTTCAGTTGGCTAGTTCAAACCGCGTTACCAAGAATTGAACCGGCATCGTTCTTTCCTGTTCATTATTAAAAGTATAGCTGTACCGCAATCCTGATGATACCTGGAACAACCTGAATAATCTTAAATCGACCATTAATTCTGCTCCAACGGAAGAAAGCGTTGCGTTTATTGAATTTACTTCACCTCGTGAATAATCATAAAAAACATTCATCCGCACGCGTTGTAAAAGTGCGACTGAGCTCAACGGAATATCAGGATACCAGATTGGAAATTCATAGTTTGCTTCAACACCATAAATAGATTCGAACGGTGCAGCTTTATACCCGCGCGGCATTATAAAATTATCTGCGAAGCGATAGGTGTTGATCACTTTTTCCTGCTTGTAGGAAAGCCCGAAATTCAAGGAGTGTGTTTTTAAAAATCCGGGAAAAAATAATTGGGCCGTAGCAGTTAATCTTTCCGGAGTGGCATCAAATGCTTTTTCATATGAGGTCGCTAATGTTTGTCCCCACCTTGGTTTTACCTGTTGCCGTGCCTGAGTTTGCAGGTGACTGAAAGTGACAACAGGTTCAATGGCATGAAAGAAAAAATTATCATTAACAGATGTTTCTCCGGAAGTATCCATTGCATTTATATCATAATAATGGTACCAGCCGCTAAAGTCCAGTTGGGTGCGGTGCGTGCCTTGTGTCAATCGGAAGGGTAGCGTGATTCCGCCTGAAACTACATTTTGTGTCCACTCTATTTCTTTGGTCTTCATTGTAAGATCATCGTACACTTTTCCTTTTCGCTGCAACCCAAATTCGTATTGCGCATTGATTACGGGATAGAGAGCAGCATAAGTAAAACGAATGTAGGAATGGAAGTTATTTTCATTCGTGTTGTAGAGAAAACCGATTGTCCCCTGGAGTGTACTCATGATGTTTTGCGTATAAAATTCCGCACCGTATTCCGGAACGTTCGGGATCGGGACCCATCCATAGAAATTGAACAATCCATCAGTAAGTGCATGGTATTTTTCGATGCTGTAAGCTGTGTCACTCTTCAGCGATGTGAGATCCCTGCCTGATGCCTTCAACAGCGGAACATGAAATTTCAGATCAGAAGCAGTAGATCCTTTCAATGGTTTCCACTGCGATTGATCAAGCTCCATTTCTTTCATCCGGTAACCATCTGCAGTGTATTCGCTGAAGAGCAATTTTTTACTATCGCTGGAAACAGCAGGCTGGTAAGCGCCAAACCTGACAGACGTAACAGCATAAATCTTTTTCGTGGTAAAGTGAATAGCATAAATATTATCGATGCCGGAATATCCTCCGGAATAATAAATGTATTCACCATTCGGAAATGGCCGGCTGATGGGAACATCGGTAGCATCGATGATCGTTTGCAACAGTCCTGTTTCCATATTCATAATCGAAATACCATTGCCCTTATTAGTAAGTGTAAGCGCTACAATAGATCGGTCATCATCCGTCCAGCCTAGTTGCGAAAAATTGATGTTACCGGGATTTGGGAAATGCTTTAGGACTTTACCTGTTTTAGCATCCAGTAACACAATGCTGAACTTTCCATCTGAATTAATTTGTACTGTGGCAATTCGGTCCCCGTTGTGAGTTGGAGCAGGTGAAAAATAACGTGTGCGCGAGGTGAGTTTGGTGGCTTTACCCGTTTCGAAGTTGTAGGTTTTGATGATTGAATAATCTTTGTTGAACCAGCGCGTATCGAAAGCAGATTCTGCCCAGGCCATCAGGTTGCCTGCCACAGCCGTTGTCTGGTGGTCTTCAGTATAAATGCCGGGTGAAAGAATTTTATGTTCCGAAGCATCAGCACTCACTTTATAATAGGTGTTGATTTCATTGAAGGCATTTTTCAATACTACCATCGATCCGTCGGACAGGTAATGGGGAAAACGATAACTGGTATAAACTGAACTTGTAACCTCAACCACTTCATTTGAAGGAGTAAGTGAAAGTGATTTATCAGTGCTACTGAAAATGCTGTCGAGTTCTTTCAAGGTAGCGCCATAAAAGTTCTTTGGCGTGTAACCCGTAAATTTTTCAAGGCTGCGTCCGAAAGGATAGAAGAATCCTTTTTTATTATATACGTCATCCAGTACTTTTTGCCAGGTATCTTCCCCGAAATCGCGGCGTGCTTTCGTAGTCATATAGTAGCCGATGCGATAGGGATTGGGCACAAAATCTTTGAATGAAGTCCAGGCGGCTTTGTCGTAAGGATACTTTTCACCCGACAGGCGCAATGCCCT
>JBDSEW010000211.1:0-7710 GCA_039919825.1 Chitinophagales bacterium
GCAACCTTTGAAAACGCTACGGAATAATTCATTGTAATTTTTGCCGGATCTCATTATAAACATCTTCCCATGAATTGAATTCCATTTCACCTTTTCGATAGAGTTCTATTCTTGTCCGCAAGTCTTCCCTTTGGGATGGTGTAAGTTCAGCATCCTCTTCATCTGCAACACTGTTGAGGATTACTGCTGCGGCTTTAATACGTTCAGCTTTGTCAAGTTTCAGAATCTCTTCTACCGGATTATTCATGAGGGATTGATTTGAATCAAAGTTAACGATTCTTTAGCATCAGTTATACCGGAAATTTTAAGTCATATCTATCCCGCCCTAAACACCTCCTCCAAAACCCGCAATGATTTGGGACGCGAAAAATTGGGCACATGCAATTGATAATACTGAAGCATTGCTTCGAGCAATAGCTTGCGTGATGGAGCTGTAATGTAGGTGGTGTTGTGTTGAATAAATTCGGAAAGTTGTTGCGAAGTACCGGCATCCAGCGTGTTGGATGGAGCATTTCCTGTTGCAGTAAACATACCTTCGTGCAGGTTAAAGTGTGGAGTGCGCTCACTGTATGATCCATGTGGCTGAAAGCCCAGGTAAACAGAAAGGTCAATCAGGAATTCCACCAGGAACCCTGCAGGGACGTGTTCCAATTCGTCGAGAAATTTTATTTTTTCAAAAATGAAATGAAACAAAGGCTCATTGGCTTCTTCTTCATGAATCGATTTGCCAAGCACCTCTATCATAAATAATCCAACTGAACCTTTCAATAGGTGGAAGGGTATGGATTTAAAAACTATTGCAGCCTGCAACTCTTTTACCCGGTTAAGATTCCGGTGCTCGCGGTGATAAACCTCCATATCAAGTAAGGAGAGTGACTGCAGCAGGCTTGCTTTTATTTTTGATTTATTGGAGCGGACACCGTTAATGATATACGATTGCAAGCCGAACTTCTTTGTATAAATTTTACTCACCACACTGGTTTCAGAAAACTTGATGGTTCTAAATACGATGCCCTGTGTTTTTTGAAGCATAATGGTTTTTCAAAAGTACGAAGGTGATTTCACTTTCATCATACTTCATGTATCTTCATAAATTCAATACCACGTTATCGCATTTTCATGCAGCTCAAATTGCCCGAAAGAACAACTCCATACATTGCCGCTGTATTTCTTTTTATCATACCCTTTTTAGTGTACTGGCCACTGTGGCTGCATCCACAGGCAATGGCCTACGACATGGCAGATTATTTTTTACCCTTCAGGCATTTTATCGGTGAATGTTTGCAGCACTACCAGTTTCCCTGGTGGAATCCTTATTCAGGCTTAGGAATACCCATTGGCGCCGATCCGCAGAGTGGAGCGTTCTATCCCATCACCTGGATCATCGGTTATCTTTTCGGATATGATTTTTTTACCATCAACCTCGATTATCTGTTGCACATCGTTATTGCCGGCTGGGGAATGTATGCACTGCTGCGTGGCTTACGCTATCCGGTAATTGTCTGTTTATTACTTGCGTCTTCGTACCAGTACTGTGGTTTTTTTGTGAACAATGCACAACACTTTTCCTGGATCATCAGTGCAGCCTGGATACCTTTCTTTTTTCATTATTACCGGCTGACTTTTTTAAAAGGCAACTTTTCATTTGCGATAAAAACAGCGTTGTCCCTTTTTATGATCACCACGGGAGGATACCCTGCATTCCTCATCATCCTGCTGTATCTTATTGGCGGGCATTACATTTTTTTCCTTACCAGGAATAGTATTCAGAAAAACAAAACAGCACTGGTTCAATCTTTGAAATGGACTGCAGTGATGCTCTTTATTTACCTGGTAGTTACCACTCCGTACTTTATTTCCTTTTTGGAGGGAATTCCATTGATGACACGCGGCGAAGCACTGATGAAGGATCAAACATCCTTTCGGCCATTTACTCCGCAAAGCGCAATTACTTTTTTACTTCCCGCAGTTCCGCTTGGTCATCCCGTTGATTTTGGAACGGATACTTCGATGACCAATGTATACATCGGCTTACTTACGCTTATATTTTTCATAACAGGTATCATCACCAGCAAAACATCCGCAACACGCATCCTGCTGGGTTTAACGCTCCTGTTTTTGCTGATTGCTTTTGGTGATGCATTTCCTTTATGGTCGTTGCTTTTCGATTATGCTCCCCTCTTCGATCACATTCGATTCCCTTCAGGTTTCAGGTTGTTTGTGATCATTGGTGTTATACTGATCACAGCTCAGGGAATGAGTCATGAAAAAGTGTTAAAGTCAAATTTGCCATTCATCGTGTCAGCTGCTGTGCTTTTGCTGTTAATTGCGATCAGCATTGTTTCCTTTTCACTTCAAAAAAAGGTGATGCTTCCAAATGCTTTCTCCACTGAAGCCATGAAGCATTTTTTTGGAGAAAGCAGCATAGCAAACAATATTGTACTGCAGTCAGTAATACAGGCGGTATTGTTGATGGGTATGCTGCTACTGCTTTTTTCAAAACAAAGATGGCAGGGCCGGTATTGGTATTTTTTTTTGGTAGCGCTGGGTATTGCTGATCTTTTTATCGCTTCACGGATAAATTTCCCGGTGATCATGGGAAGTAATTTCTCTGCCACTGAGTTGAACCAAAAAATTTCCGTGGCAGCAGATGGATTTCCCATGTGGGATGCTGCCACTGAGTTGGAAGTCACAAGTATTGGCCATGGCGATTTTGCACCTTCTTATTTCAACAACAATCTATTTACAAAACAATTTTCGAGAGACTCTTACAGCCCGTTCTTTTTAAAATTGAGAAGTGAACTGGAACGGTCACCGGAAAAATTTGCACTAATGGACCATCCTGTGATCTACCTGACTAACAAGGTGCAAGCTTATCCGGCCAAACCGGCTGATGACACGCAGTTAAGAACGCATCATACCGTTCTGGTACACGACAGTGTGTTAGCGAACTTTAACGTGGCTGCTACTGATTCATTAAAAGAGAAGATCCAACTCAATGTTTTTGGCCCTGCTCAATTTGACGTGACTACCTTCACTGATCAAAAGGCACTGCTGGTGCTACAGCAAACATATTATCCCGGTTGGAAGGTAAAAGTGGATGGAAAAATCACCAACCCATTCATTACCAACTTCTGTATGATGTCGGTAGTGTTAAATGAAGGAAAGCACCAAGTCATATTTTATTATCATGCAGGTTTAAGGCAGTGGATATTGATTGCCAGCACCTGTTTGCTGCTATTATTCATCGTATTCCTTTTTTTCAGCCAGATGAGAATCAATCGGGGCAATGACTTAAATTCGCGCCGTGAATAAGATGGATCTACTGCAGCATTTCGTTGCAGATGAGCGGTTGATAAGCATAGCATCAAAGCTGCATCTTTCTACGGCGATCTCTCATCCGTTGCCCGGCGGAATACAGGAGATGATCGTAAAACCGGAAGGAAAAGGGAATCCTCTGCACATTCATCTCCAGGGCTTAATCGGTTCCGCTCCCGCTATAATTTCAGCAGCTTTTCACCAGTTACTAAACCGGTCGTTTGTATTTATACTGAACGACAAGGATGAAGCCGCGTACTTTCAAAATGACCTGCAACAGTTTATAGAAAAGAAGGAGGTCCTCTTTTTAACGGATGCATTTAAAAGGCCTGGACACTTTGATGAGCTTAATAACAGCAATGTCCAGCTGCGCACTGGAGCGCTGAACAGGATGGTAAACTCACCGGTGAAAAATGAATTACTGGTTACCTATCCGGAAGCATTGATGGAAAAAGTGGTAAGTACGCAGGCGCTGAAGAAATCGACTATCCTCATCAAAATGAATGAAAAGCTGGATGAGGATTTTGTGATCGAGATGCTGGTGAGTTACGGATTCGGCCGTGTTGATTTTGTGTATGAACCCGGCCAGTTTGCTATTCGGGGTGGCATCATCGATATTTTTTCTTTCGGAAATGAACTGCCGTACCGCGTTGAACTCTTTGTGGATGAAGTGGAATCGATCAGGGTCTTTGATCCTTTAACACAGCTTTCACAAAAGAGAATTTCGCAGGTTACGATTGTTCCCAATATTCAAACACAATTTTCCAGCACAGAAAAAATATCTTTCTTCGATTTTATTCCTGAAGAAAGTGTGCTCTGGATCCAGGATGTTGCTTTTACACGTGACCGGATAAAAGCCTGCTTTGACCAGGCCGCTGAATTACTTGGAAAAATAAAAGAGAACATAACGGATGATGAAGAGATCATCTTAAAGGATTCTCCCGCTGAACTTTTTACGGAGGCTGATGCAGTGATGGAATCACTCGAAAAATTTCCCACCATTGAATTTGGCAAACAATTTTTCTTTCCCAAAGAAGAATGGTTGCAGTTTGACATGGATCCGCAGCCGAGCATCAACAAGAATTTTAACCTGCTGATTGATTACTGGAGAAAATACCGCGACAGCCATTTTGATATCCTGTTGTTTTCAGATAATTCCAACCAGTTTCGACGCCTCGATTCCATCCTCGAAGACCTGAAAGCCAATGTGATTTATCATCCTTTCACCTTCGCTATTAAGGAAGGATTTATTGATAAGGAAAGGAAAATTGCCTTTTATACTGATCACCAGGTTTTCGACCGCTATCATCGCTATCACCTTAAACAGGGTTTTTCAAAAAGCAAATCACTCACCGTTAAATTGTTGCGCGAATTACGACCCGGTGATTTTGTAACACACATTGATCATGGCGTGGGCGTATTCAGCGGATTGGAAAAGATCGAAGTAAACGGGCAACTGCAGGAAGCAGTGCGAATGGTTTACCGTGATAATGATTTGCTCTATGTGAATATTCAATCATTGCATAAGATCAGCAAGTATGTGGGAAAAGACGGCACTCCTCCCCGCATCAATAAGCTCGGTACCGATGCCTGGGAATCGCTGAAGCGGAAAACAAAGTCGAAAGTAAAAGACATTGCGAAAGACCTGATCCAGTTGTACGCAAAGCGAAAAGCAACTAAAGGATTTGCGTTTACTCCTGATTCTTACATGCAGACGGAACTGGAATCCAGTTTTATTTATGAGGATACTCCGGATCAAATGAAATCCATTACCGACATCAAGCGTGATATGGAAAAGGATTTTCCGATGGACCGGCTGGTATGTGGTGATGTTGGATTTGGAAAAACGGAAGTAGCCGTGCGGGCAGCATTTAAAGCAGTTGCAGATGGAAAGCAGGTGGCAGTGCTGGTTCCCACTACTATTCTCGCACTTCAACATTATAAAACATTTGGTGACCGGTTGGCAGATTTTCCATGCACCGTGGATTATCTCAACAGGTTTAAGTCAGCCAAACAGCAAAAAGAAACACTGGTTAAGCTGGAGGAAGGGAAAATTGACATTGTGATTGGCACTTCAGCACTGATTGGTCAGAAAGTAAAATTCAAGAGCCTTGGATTGCTGATTATTGATGAAGAACAAAAATTTGGTGTAGCTGCAAAAGAGAAATTGCGGCAGTTGAAAGCGAACGTTGATACGCTTACGCTTACGGCAACTCCTATTCCGCGAACGTTACAGTTTTCATTATTGGGCGCACGTGACCTTTCTATTATTAATACGCCACCACCCAACCGCCAGCCTATAGAAACGGAGCTCGTAGTGTTTGATCCAGATAAGATAAAGGAGTCCATTGATTTTGAAATTGGTCGTGGTGGCCAGGTGTTTTTTATTCACAACCGTGTGAAAGATATCGGTGAGGTATCTGCAATGCTGAAAAAGATTTGCCCGGAAGCTGATATAACGGTAGCACACGGTCAGCTCGAAGGCCATATACTTGAAGAAAAAATGATTGACTTCATCGAGCGCAGGTATGATGTGCTGGTGTGTACCAATATTGTAGAGTCAGGACTCGACATCCCAAATGCCAATACCATCATCATCAATGATGCACAGAATTTTGGATTGAGTGATCTCCATCAGTTGCGTGGACGTGTTGGCCGGTCGAACAAAAAGGCTTTTTGCTACCTGGTAACACCACCCCTTTCCACATTAACCTCCGACGCAAGAAAAAGGTTAAAGACCATCGAAGAATTTGCCGACCTGGGTAGTGGTTTCCAGATCTCTATGCGCGACATGGATATCCGCGGAGCAGGAAATTTATTGGGAGGTGAACAAAGCGGATTCATCGCAGATATTGGCTATGATACCTATCATAAAATCCTGGATGAAGCCATCCGCGAGTTGAAACAAACGGACTTCAAAGAATTGTTTGCCGATGAAGTGAAGGAAGAAGAAAGATATGTGCGTGAATGTACGATTGACAGCGATGCAGAAATGTTATTTCCTGATAGTTATGTTTCCAACATTAATGAGCGGCTGGCTTTATACACAGAACTTGATAATATCGGAGATGAAGAAGGATTGAAAATTTTTGATCAAAAGCTCCGCGATCGTTTTGGGCCAATTCCTAAAGAGGTGAAAGAATTATTCGATGGTGTGCGATTGCGTAAACTTGCAAAGCTGCTGGGTTTTGAAAGGCTGCAGCAGCGCAGGGGAATTCTGAAATGCTATACCGTA
The DNA here is from genome assembly GCA_039919825.1 of Chitinophagales bacterium. Lineage (GTDB taxonomy): Bacteria > Bacteroidota > Bacteroidia > Chitinophagales > UBA10324 > JACCZZ01. The sequence goes on from JBDSEW010000211.1 coordinate 6,554, forward strand.
GAAAATCCGGAATCAACTTATTACGACTCTGATGTCTTTGCACGTGTAATGGGATTTATTCTTCGCCATCCCAACCGCTGCAGCATGCGGCAGATGGAGAAAAATATCCTGCTTACCATTCAATCGGTGAACACCATGCACCAGGCGATGGAGGTGATGAAGAAGATGCTGGAAGAAACTCATGGGGAATCCAATAAAGATTTGAAAAGTAACAGGTAAAAGGCCGCATATGAAATTATCACCATGATGTTTGTAAAAAAAACGTCGCTGTAATGCTGAATTTATTTCGTTATATTCCAATTGGCAGGATAATTATTAACGGAGCAGTGCAGAAAATCTGCGCAAAACGTGGTGGGTGTACATCCATTGAATGTTGGCTGGTTATGAAGGAAGTGAATTTATTTTGCCTTTAGACTTCAATTGGTTCTTATATGAAATGGCATAAAATGCAAACAGCATAAACTCACCTTCCTCAACAGGTGAAGCATACCCTGTAATTCCAAGGCCCAGTCACTTCCAAAAAACTACAGACATTATTTGCCATCTCAATAGCTACCTTTTGCGAAGCACAATTTACTTTCAAAGCATGAATAGGTTCCACTAACAAATGCCGGTATTTCTGTGCAAGATTGTAAGCTGTTATTCCCCCGTGAAAAAATAAAGAGCATCCGGAATATTACTAAAGGAAAATTGTAATAAACCTGAAGTGACACTTTCAGCAATAGCAACTGATTAATTTTTGATCAATAAACTTTTGCCAATTGACTTCAATATTTTTCTTCAGGTAATTTCATGGTTGCTTTTATTCGCCTGTTTCAGAATCAGGAGCATCAACAGGTTTTGATTGAGGTGATCCCTGCTGTCTTAAAAAAACACCCAAATATCGAGTGCAAAGTACTTTTTAAAAATATTCTTTAAAGCAGAGATTAATGCTCGGACCTGGCTAAAGTTCGGGCTTTTTTTATTGAACGATATAATAGCCTGTTAGGATTTGATCTAAATTAAATTTTAGGAAGACATTTTCAAACAAAATGATCATAGATGAGAGCGGGGAGGAAGTCCTTCCCTTGCGCCACCGCTAAAGCTAAGGCGGCACGCGGTTGGGGGAAGGATTTAGGATGGGGCTTTAGGCACATGTGTGCTCATTTTATTATTTC
>JBDSEW010000248.1:0-4029 GCA_039919825.1 Chitinophagales bacterium
CTGCTGGCCATTCCAGTCTACCGTTGAAATGAGGTTGTCTACCTTTAAATGTGCCGCCGACATGATGGCTTCCCAGTTCTGGCCTTCTTCCAGCTCGCCGTCTCCATGTAACGAAAACACCAGGTGCTTGTCGCCATTGAAACGCTTGGTGAGTGCGGCGCCGATGGCTACTGACATTCCCTGTCCCAGCGACCCTGATGCCACCCGTATACCCGGAAGATGCTCATGCGTCGCAGGATGGCCCTGCAGGCGGCTGTTGAGTTTACGGAAGGTATAGAGTTCCTTCGTTTCGAAATAGCCCGACCGGGAAAGTGTGCTGTACCAAACCGGCGAGATGTGGCCATTGGATAAAAAGAAAATATCTTCATTGATGCCGTCCATATTAAAAGCCGGATCATGCTCCATGATCTCGAAATACAGTGCAGTAAAAAAATCGGTACATCCCAGTGACCCGCCGGGGTGCCCCGACTGACACGCATGCACCATGCGCAAAATATCCCGCCGAACCTGGGAGGCGATTTGTTTCAATTCGTCAACAGAAGCCATGCATTACTTTTTTTGAGAGCGTCAAAAGTAAAGGAAATAGTATAACACAGGTAGTATGACAGTTACTGTTGAGATAAGATGTGGATAAATGGGAAGGGTTTTCTACATGGCGATGAAGAAGATTCAGGAATCACGATAGGTTCAAGCAGTTTATAGAACTCTTCTCCTGCATGAATTTATATCGGAAAACCGGAGGATAGTAATCTCCGTTTGGTGATTCATCATCTGTAATTAATAATTGGTCGATACTCGTAGTTACCTATGAAAGGATGGCGTATTTTAGTACACTTAAAAGCACATTTTTCATTAAATTATTTACTCATTTGTTTTTTTTAAAACCTGATGTTATGAAAAAAAATGATACTCACTTCGCTTTCTCACCGTGGAAAATAACAGTTACAATCCTCTTCCTTTTATCGCATACAAAATATTCCAGTGCCCAGTGGGTACAAACAAACGGACCTGAAGGAATCACCATTAACGTGTTTTATGATTATGGAAGTTACCTGTTTGCCGGTAGCGATGCCAAGGGTGTATTTCGCTCAGCGGATAATGGGGTGCATTGGGAACCAGCCAACGAAGAATTAGAAAACAGCGCCATCTTTTCATTCACGAGCGGATCGGATTATTTATATGCAGGAACATGGACGGGTGTATATCGCTCTTCTGACAATGGCCTTAACTGGGAAGCTGCGAACAGCGGCATTTCCCAGCAATTTGTAAATGAGCTGGTGACAGGAGACGGATATTTGTTTGCAGGCACCATTGGTTCCGGAGTCTTCCGTTCTCCAGACCAGGGCGCTTCGTGGCAGGATGCGAATGGTGGAGCACTTGGATCTTCTTTTATCAAAGCCATGTGTTATGTTGGTGACAGGTTGATTGTTGAAGCTGATAATTATATCTTTTATTCCACCGACTTTGGAGACTCCTGGTTTATCGACCAGGGCAGTACAGCATTTTATCCCATCGAGAATTTTGGTGTACAGGGTGATACGATTTACGCTTCAGCCTACGGTGGCGTATTTCATTCCTATAATGGTGGTGTCACTTGGAGTAATTTTTTGACTGTGAACCCTGATTTCGATATCCTTGGCTTTGCTTTCAGTAACGACACTGTATTTGTTGGATGCCAGAATGGAATGTATTTTTCTGTCAATTCCGGCTTAGACTGGACCGTTGTTCCTGCAACAGGCCTGCGTTTTGGAAATCGTTTTTATCACCATTTTGCAAAGAGTGGTTCCAACTATTTGTTGGGCATGGATGAACTCGGTGTGTATCTCACTACAGATAAGGGAAGCACGTGGGGACAATACAACAAGGGATTTCCTCCTGCTTCCACCATCGATAATTCAATGATCACCATCGGTAATGAGTTGTGGACAGGAACTCATTCGAACGGCGTTCACAAATCACCGGATAATGGAGAGCTTTGGAATAAGACCGGAACAACCAACGATAATGACAGCTTATCCAACGGTATCATATTTTCATTGCTGAATCCGGAACCCAATATTATTCTCTCCGGTGCCTGCGGTTATGGATTGTACCGATCATCGGATAACGGAACTTCGTGGACACACATCACTGATGGATTGCCTTTTGAAGCGAATAACTATGAGTGTGACAAGGCACTTGCAAAAGTGGGTGGCAATTTACTGGTAGGAACTTTCGAAGGCCTGTATTACTCAACGGACCTGGGATTAACGTGGTTACCCAGCAATCTCACCGGTGATTTTTACAGTGTGGAAGCAATCGCAGTGAATGGTGACGTAGCGGTAGCCTCTCTCAGTTCATTCAATGCTCCCAGCGGCATTTACCGTTCCACCAATAACGGTGTGAGCTGGACGCAGGTGGCCGGCATTTTTGATATCGTGAGCATGGCTTCAGATGGTGGGGATCATTTTTATGCAGGAACACTGAACAGCGGTAATTTTGTGTCTTCAGACAATGGCGTCAACTGGCAGAGTGTGGGTGGTGGTATTCCCGGAGGTGCAGGAGGATTTACCATTAAAGCGATCGGGCAACATGTTTTTATTGGAAATAATTTAGGCCTCTTTCATTCCGATAACTATGGGGCCAGCTTCACGGATGCAAGTGAAGGACTCGATCCCGAACCCAACAACGCCGTACAAGGGCTTGCTGCAAACGATCAGTATTTGTTTGCAGGCCTCTTTCGAGATGCCGTCTGGCGCAGGCCGCTTGCTGATTTTGGAATTGTAGCAACTGCTGTTGCAGAAAATTCTAAAGCGGATCGTTTGGTGTTGTATCAGAATTCGCCGAATCCATTCCGCAATGCAACCATTATTCAGTATGCTTTACCCAATGAAAGGAAGGTTTCATTTAGTGTTACGGATATAACTGGTCATGTTGTTTTCCAATCGGCTGAAACGATGGAAGTAGCAGGAATTCATTCCATTACTTTTAATGAGAAACAACTTGCAGCGGGAATTTATGCTATGCAATTCAAAGCAGGAGATGAGGTTAAAATTATAAAAATGGTTATTGAAAAATGAAACCTGAATAACAGGGTAATAATGGAAGGACTGTTCGAATTTTGCTTATTTAAGGAATATTTATAGGGTAATGGGCATTGCTGTAAAAGAGGTTCATAAATCAGGAGGTTGCTGCTGAATGACTATAATGATGTGGACCTATTACTAAATCTCCAATCCTCATTCAGCATTTCAACTACTTTGTAATATGTAGCATTGGTAAAATAATGGGTTACAATGCTGATTACTTCAGCTATTTCCTATGAAGCAATGTATTCGATGTTAAAAGCGTAATAGTATCTTCGCCCCGAAAATTTTTCGCTTTGCATCCTCTTGTTAAAAAGCTCGCCCAGCAAACGGCTATTTATGGCCTAAGCAGCATATTGGCGCGCTTTCTCAATTATGCGTTGGTACCTATTCAAACAAGGGTGTTTCACCCGGAAGAGTTTGGAGTAGTGACGCAGTTTTATGCTTATGCGGGTTTTCTGAATATCCTCTTCACCTATGGAATGGAAACAGCGTTCTTCCGGTATTCCAATGTGAACGAAGATAAGAAGCAGGTATACGACACAGGCATGTTGTCGATGATGTTTACATCAGTGCTTTTTTGTGTGGTGCTGATCCTTTTCAAAAATCCGATTGCAGATTTCATGCAATTCAGCGGCCATACGGAATATGTGACGATGCTGGCATTGATACTCGGGCTCGATGCCTTGGTGACGATTCCTTTTGCAAGGCTTCGACAGGAGAACCGGCCGTACCGTTTTGCCACTTACAAGATCATTAATATAGGGATGAATGTCGGTTTTAATATCTTCTTCCTGATCATTTGTCCGTGGCTGCTGAGCAATCCGCAGTATGCTTATTTTCAACCGTTCATCCGCCAGGTGTATAACCCTGATTACGGTGTCGCTTACATTTTTATTTCAGGATTGATTGCCAGTGTAGTTACGCTGCTGGTGATGGGAAGGTACTTTTATATCCGCAACTG
>JBDSEW010000468.1:0-6537 GCA_039919825.1 Chitinophagales bacterium
AAGAAAACCGTTAAGATCGCAGCAATCTAAAATGCGATAGACAATGGCATAATTTCGAATGAACCTACCAACCTGAGTTCGGGTTAAGCAACAAGCATTAGTTCTTGTTTAAACTGTTGAATTAAAATCGGATTTGATTCTTCGATATCATGTTTGATAGAAGGTTTTTTAGGAAAGAAGGAATAGGCGGCGATAGCGCCCATGATATCAAGTAAGTATCCGCTGATGCTCCGATGGCGTGTATAAAAGTGCTTGAAATTGCGAAACTGCCCGTCATGAAAACCAATCAACAGGGAGATCACTTCAGAATCGCAAAGTCCTGCATTTCGGTTCCGTTTTCTAATATCAGAACCAGCCGGTAGTTGACGTTTTGCGAACTGTTTTTCAAAAACAAAACAAAAGTTAGCCACTTTTAAAAAAAATTCAGCAATTTTATGGTGGAAAGATGGCGTGATCATAATTGATGTATTTAATTGATGTTCAATCATTTATACATCTATAATCATTCCGTCTTGCCCTTTTTAAATAACATCTCAATACCCATTTCTTATCCCGAACTCAGGTTAATAGAACTTTACAGAATATTGCGGCGCCAAACGAATAGTTGAGGCTGTTTTGAAGGGTAGCTACCTGCTAAATGATAATCATTATTCATACAAAGCCGGATTTGATTTTTATGAGTTCAGGAAAGTGAATTTCCATTTTAACAAAAATGGAATTCATCGCGATACGAAACTTATAAATTTACGCACCGTATTCAAAGCCGTTTTACTATCTTTGCGCCTTCCTTTTTTTTAACCCTCATTAAATCAACCAATTAACCATGGCAGAAGTAAAGTACATTATTCCCCACGGGCACACCATTACCAAAGAAAACCGTCAGGCACTTAAGGGACACAAGTCCTGTATTCTCTGGTACACGGGGCTCTCAGGGTCTGGCAAATCTACCATTGCCAATAAGGTAGAAGAAAAAATGTTTGACATGGGTTTGCACACTTATATCCTGGATGGAGACAATGTGCGCATGGGCTTGAATAAAGGACTTACTTTCAGCGATGATGACCGCAAAGAAAATATCCGCCGGATTGGTGAAGTGTCAAAATTATTTGTTGACGCTGGTGTGATTGTCGGTACTGCATTTATTTCTCCTTTCCGCAGCGACCGCGAAATGGCCCGCAGCATTATGACAGAAGGAGAGTTTATTGAAGTATTTGTGAATACCCCGCTTGATGTATGCGAGCAACGTGATCCCAAAGGCTTATACAAAAAGGCACGCGCAGGTGAAATCAAATTTTTTACCGGTATTGACTCTCCTTATGAGGCTCCCGAAAAACCGGAAATTGAAATCCTGTCAGCAGGAAGAACCGTAGAAGATTGTGCTGAGGAAGTAATTGCGTGGCTGAGGGAGAAGAACTACATTACTGAATAACCCGCTCATTTAACAATTAAAATCCAAGTCATAATGAATCAACCACATGGTGGAGTGCTCGTAAACAGAATTGCACAGGGCGCACATAAAACAGAATTAGAGAACAAAGCAAAATCGCTTTTTCAATTAATAATTGAAGACCGTTATGCAGCTGATATTGAAATGATTGCCAACGGCGCATTCAGTCCGCTCACCGGTTTCATGAACAAAGCCGATGCTGAAGGCACTATCGAAAAAATGACCTTGAGCAATGGATTGCTTTGGGGTATTCCAATTTTACTTCCTTCAGGCGATCAACATGATAATATCCAGATCGGGAAAGAGATTGCATTGATTGAGAAGAGTTCCGGTAATGTGCTCGCAGTAATGCAGGTGGAAGAAAAATTTGAGCTCGACCTTGCGAACCTCGCACAAAAATGCTTCAAGACAACTGAAGATAAACATCCTGGTGTAAAAGCAGTATTGAATGGTGGAAACAAATTCATTTCCGGACCCCTGGAAATGATCACCCGGCCCACACGCCACGATCAGATCGATGACAAATATTTCATGGATCCTTCAGAAACACGCGCTGAGTTTGAAAGACGCAACTGGAAAACAGTGGTGGCTTTCCAGACCAGAAACCCGATTCACCGTGCACATGAATACCTCATTAAATGTGCTCAGGAAATTGTAGATGGAGCATTGATTCACCCGATTGTAGGTGAGACAAAACCTGATGATATTCCTGCTCCGATTCGTATGCGTTGCTATGAAGCATTGATCAACGGATACTTCAATCCTGATAACACCATGGTGAGCGCACTGCCTACTGCGATGCGTTATGCAGGTCCACGCGAAGCCATCAACCATACAATGATCCGCAAGAATTATGGTTGCACACACATGATTGTTGGTCGTGACCATGCAGGTGTTGGAAGCTATTATGGAACTTACGAAGCACAGGAAATGATGGACAGCGTTGCAGAACGTACCGGCATGACCATTTTGAAATTTGAAAACACCTTCTTCTGCAAAGAAACAGAAGGCATGGCATCGAGCAAAACTGCTCCTAAGAATGCAACCCAGGTTTCATTAAGCGGTACGAAAGTGCGCGAGATGTTGTCGAATGGCGAACGTCCACCGGCAGAATTCTCCCGTGCAGAAGTTGCAGATATTTTGATTGAATGGGCTACTGCAAAAGCAGCAGTAACTGCATAAGCTGTAACATCATTCAAACTGAGTTTGATTTCAGAAAATCCCGGCAGGTTGCCGGGATTTTTTTTTGATTGTTGGCAATTCCTGCAAACTGAAGTGGAAATTTTTACCTGGACAAACTTAGTGGTTGCCAGGAAATGATAAAATTAGCATGTATGTCCCTTAAAGCCCCATCCTTCCCGGCTAAGCCGGGACCCCAAGGGGAAGGACTTGCTCCCGCTCTCCTCTACGATCATTATCATGTTTGAAAATGTCTTCGTAAAATTTAATTGAAATGAACCCTAACAGGTTCTTAAAGAAATTATTGAAGCATACGAGATACTACTGCGCTGGTTACCCCGGCGACATTGCCACCAGTGAAGAATGGTTCTTGTTAAAATCAATGTCATGTAACTCTGGCAGTACTCAGTATGTTTACTTTTTATTAATATCACAGTTGAAACAAGTATTCAACTATACATGAATTTTTCGTTTACCCGAATTGTATCCCTGCTGCTGTTATTGGCATTCTTTGGTATGCATTGCACAGTTGCTTACGCGCAGGAAAGCAACGATGGAATTCAACTCACCAAAAAAGAAAAGAAAGAAAAGGCTATCCGGGAAGGAAAGCTCCTGATCAGCCCTTATGCCGCTCCCTCCTATTCTCCGGAATTAAGTTTGAATCTCGCGGGTGGATTGCTATTCACTTTTCGCACAAGTCAGCGTGACACGGCTCTTCCAAGGTCATCCGCTCCTTTATCATTCACCATTAGTACCAATGGTTCTTTCATTCTCAGCTCGTTTCCTACTACCTTTTGGTTTCATGATAAATTGAGAATCAATGCAGCATTGCAATACCGCAATCAGAAAGATAATTACTTCGGTGTTGGTTATGAAAATGGTTTGAATACGCTATACCCGGATTCAACAACCTACAAAAGAAAGTACTGGCAGCTGCAGGCAAAGCCGATGTATCGCATCAGTAAAAAAATATTCCTGGGAGTGAATGTTGATTTTAACAATACCATGGCCACCGATGTAAATGCACACATGTCGAAGGATCCTGACTACCTCTTGTACGGACCCAACAACTACAATGCAGGTGTTGGATTAGCCGTATCGCTGGACACCCGTGATTTCCCGCAGAATGCCTACAAGGGCCTTTTTCTCAATTATACCATCACCTACTTCGGTCTTATTGGAGGCGATAATGATTACAAGGTTTCTGACCTTGAATACCGCCAATATTTTAATGTAAATAAGACTAAACCGGGAAGAATTCTTGCGGTGATCTTTAAAGGAAGGTATTGCTTTGACAGTATTCCTTATGGTGAATTGAGTTACGTTGGTTCGCCAAATGATATTCGCGGTTATCGTATCGGAAGGTTTCGGGATCACTTCACCAATTTCATTGTGGCTGAATACCGGCATAAATTTCAGGGAAGCTCATTCATTGCACAGCGAAGTGGAATGGTTACCTGGTTAGGATTCGGTGCGCTTGCTCCTGACTTAGAAGATTCATTTACAAAAAATACATTGCCAAACATTGGTGTGGGCTACCGCTTTGAGGTGCAGCCGCGATTGAACATACGTGTTGATTTTGGTTTGGGACGCGAATCGAATGGATTGTATTTTGGATTCCAGGAAGCATTTTGAAGAGGGGATAAATATTCAGAAAAAACTTTCTTGTTTTGAAATTCATTCTCTATCAATACATATAATCGCCACGCATTTAAAAAACCTATTTTGTAAGTTCATTTACGAACCTACTGAGTAACTGGAGCAGTCGATTGATTTTCGCTCCTTATCATTTCATTCTTCTGGTTGAAATGAAGTGCAGCAGAAAATAAAGACTGACTAAAACCGGCAATATTGCTCGTCGGTTTTATAATTACAAGCCATCTCAAATTTGGTACGTCATTTTGAATTTATTTTCCGAAGGATCCTGTGGGCAGCATCCGCCAAATTCCCGCGAGTTTCCGATCCCGATAATCGGGACGGAATGACCCTGCTCTTTTGGCTTTTTGTGGTGGCTTCTATATACTTGTTATCATGATTTATTTCTTACCCATTTACATCACCTGCTATTCGTATCTTGCTACTGTTAACATTCATAAAATATGCAAGTCCGTTTAGCTGTTGAAAAAGACGTGGAATCACTGGTTGACCTATGGATCGAACTCATGGACTATCATGCGGCATTCAGCATCCAGTTTCTCATCAACAAAAATAAACGGGCTGCTATTGAAGCTTTGCTGATGGAAATGCTTTCCAAAAAACAAACTCACGTTTATATAATGGAATCGGATGAAAAAATTGTTGCCATGCTGATTGCGAGGATTGATGTGAAGCCGGAGATGTTCACCCATCCAAAAAGCGGGTATGTTGCTGAAACCGTTGTAACAAAATTATTCAGGGGAAAAGATATCGGCAGCGAACTGGTAACTGCTGCCCATCAATGGTTTCAATCGGAAGGTGTGGATTATGTAGAGCTGCAGGTATCATCAGGTAACTCTTCAGGAGTTGCTTTCTGGAAATCGAAAGGATATGAACTACAAACCCTGAGAATGATTCGGCCTGTAAAGAAATAGCTTCGTTACAACCACCTGTTCCTTCTGAATATCCACAAGGTGAGCAAGGAAGAAAGTAACATTACCGCAAGGGCAAAGAGGTAACCGTACTTCCAGTGTAATTCAGGAAGAATATCGAAGTTCATTCCATAAATGGAGGCAACCAGTGTTGGTGGTAAAAACACAACTGAAGCTACCGTAAAGAGTTTAATGATCTTATTCTGTTCGATATTAATCAAGCCAAGAAAAGTATCCTGTAAATATTCCAGCCTGTCGAAACTGAATGTGGTGTGATCCATTAGTGAATTCACGTCCTTGATCATCATGCGAAGGCGGTCATAACAATCTTTCGGAAAATGATCACTTCGCAGCATCGCTGAGATCATTCGTTGTTTATCGATCATGTTTTGACGCAGCAGCATGGTCATCTCCTGCAACTGCGTGGCTCGGATAAGAATCTCCCGATCCGCCTTCTGCTCAGCACCCATAAATTTACCGATCCGTGAAATTTCGCGGGCAATGTTTTCCAGCAGATCCGCATCAAAGTCGATACGGTTTTCAAAGATGGAGAGCATCACATGATATCCTGAAGGAAATGATTTGGGCGCAGAGAGCACCCGCTTTGCAATTTCCGTAAAAGAACGAAACTCATTCGTTCGGTGAGTGATCAGGTAATTATTCTTGAGAATGAAGGAAGCAGGATCACTGATGTACGTATCGCCTTGCTGCAGCAAAAAATTGGAGTTGGCAACTATGATCTTATTGGTTTCGTGATAACGTGAGCTGCTTTCAATTTCTTCCTGTTCCTGTTTCTCACTTAAGTTTATCCCAAACTTATTACTGATGTAACGTTTTTCCAGGTCATCTAACCGGTTCAAGTCCACCCATACCACACTCAGAGGATCGATCTGCGGAAGTGTCCGCAAATCCGACTCGCGTGCAATTTTATCATTTTGTCTGAAATAAATATTGATCATCACTTCAATGTTGCGAGAGTAAATTACAACTTAAATCTTTTTTTGCAAGGCAGGTCATTATTAATTCTGTGCGTTAAAAAAATTATCTCTTAATATAATTTCTAAAAAAATTTACTCCGGATTTTCAAAAATCAACCTTTTATACCTATCGGAATATTTATTTTAATACTGAAATTTCTTCCCATGTTATAGATACCCGTTCTTCCCGTTGAAAAATTCTCCGGTGCATATTTCAACCTGCTTAGGTGACTCTGATAAGCAATATCGCCCAGGTTATCGCCGGAGAAATTAATGGTAAACAAGACACGATCTCCCGCAAAGATATCTGCACCCATACCTGCATTCAGCAAGAGGTAACCCGGCGTGGGGGTTTCCGTTCCAAAGG
>JBDSEW010000373.1:0-16270 GCA_039919825.1 Chitinophagales bacterium
TTTGAAGTCAATATTCTTGCTTGCTCAATAATAATACTGTCTGTTACAACAAAGGCATATTTAGCAAAATCAGTTTCAAATAGCGCTAATGTTATTTGTGCTTCTGCTTCGCTTATATCTGTTGTTCGGACCTTCTTCCAAACAGTGGAGGCAAATTCTATTTTTGTAATTTCTGAAAGAAATAGGGTAGTGATTTTTACGACTGAGAATAAGGATTCTATTTCCGCTGTTTGTGTTTCTCTGTGATACAGCTTAAACAAAGAGGAGGTGTCCAAAAATATTCTCATTCTTGATCTCTTCTTTCTTCAATAACTGTGTCACTAAAAGAACCCTTATAATTTTCCAGGTTCTTTTGACTCTTTGAAAACGAAAAGTCAGACAATGAAAAACCTTTTTCGGAATGTGTCTGCACGTCCTCCAAAAATGTAACGATAACCTTTACAGGATTATTTGTTGAATAGTCCTTGTCCAGTTTTACATACCCATTTTGATATGTTCCAACAACTGCAACCATTTTTTTTGATTTAAATTTTCATAACAAATATAGTTTAGTCTGTCAAGCTATGCAATTAAAAAAATAACGCTGAAAAGAGGACTGCGTCAATTAAGTGAACACTCTTGCCTTGCCGCTAACTATTATTATACGAAGTTAAAAACAAATTGAAAATTTCGCCTTTTCTTTGAAAAGCCATCTATTCAATGATTTATGAGCGATTTAAAATTTCGCTTTTTATTTGTCAATCACAAAAGCGAAATTTCGCTTTTTTTCTACATAAGTATAACGCAGTGTTAAAATTGAGTGGCTATTTAATTTACTCCCACATCACCCTTCATTCGTTTGTTTACTTTTGCGTCCCACAAATAAAGGATGTTGAAAAAATTTGGAATAGCAGTTCATGGAGGTGCAGGCACCATTCTTCAAAATGAAATGACACCTGCAAAGGAGTTGATCTATAGAACCGGGCTTCAGGAAGCGCTCAATGCCGGCTTCGAGGTATTGGAAAAAGGAGGCGCAGCATTGGATGCCGTGGAAGCTTCCGTAAGAAGCCTCGAAGATTTTCCGTATTTCAATGCAGGCAAAGGTGCAGTATTCAACCACGAAGGGCAACATGAAATGGATGCCTCCATCATGAATGGCAAGGACCTGAAAGCAGGTGCCGTATGCGCTGTTAAAAACATCAGGAACCCGGTATCCCTGGCCAGGGAGATCCTGCTATTTTCTGAACACGTTTTCTTATGTGGCGCCGGTGCAGAAGAATTTGCAAAGGAAAGAAACCTTCCATTTGAAGAAGCCGGCTACTTTTTTAACCAGGAGCGATATGATCAATGGCAATATGCCAAAGCAAGCAATGTGATGAAGCTGGATCATGGCAGCGAAAAAAAGTTCGGCACCGTAGGAGCCGTTGCACTGGATCGCGATGGTAACCTCGCTGCCGCCACTTCCACCGGTGGCATCACCAACAAGAGATTTGGACGTGTGGGTGATAGTCCGTTGATTGGCGCCGGCACTTATGCAAACAATAAGACCTGTGCTGTTTCCTGCACCGGGCATGGTGAATATTTTATCCGCGCGGTAGTGGCCTATGATATTTCAGCACTCATGGAATACAAGGACATGCTGCTGAAAGAGGCCTGCGAATTTGTGGTGCATAAAAAGCTGGTGGAAATGGGTGCCGAAGGAGGTTTGATCAGCATCGACCGTTTTTGCAATATTGAAATGCCATTCAACTCGGAAGGGATGTACCGTGGTTACCGCAAAAATGAGGATCTGGCTTATATTGCTATTTATAAATAACGCGGGAGTAATCGCTACCATCTACAACGACAGCCCCACATGAAACGTCCTGCTGAACTTGTTTCAGCATCTTTCCATTTCGCAGCAATTCCCGATCTGCGACGACAGCTCCCATGAAACGTCCTGCTGAACTTGTTTCAGCATGCGTCCATTTCGCAGCAATTCCCGATCTGCGACGACAGCTCCCATGAAACGTCATGCTGAACTTGTTTCAGCATCTTTCCATTTCGCAGCAATCCTGCACACAGGATCCTCAGGATAACCAGGTTCATCTTGCGTTGTTTTCCCGCAAAGCGGGATTCTTCCTCAGGATGACCTGGATATTTTGAGATAAATTCTACCATTTTGCTTTGGGAAAACTTTGTCAGAACCTCCTTCAAGTAAAGATGAGTAACATTGCAAGGATAGCATTTGTTAACTACAACTGAAATCTGCTTTTGTAATGTCAGATTTTGGGAGCAATTTTGCAGGTATCGCCGTTAGCCAGCTCACCGGAGCCGGATAACGAAACATACACCGGATACACCGCAAACTTTAACATATTCTCTTGAAACAACTATACACCTATTTATTGCTGGTAACTACATCGCTAATGGCGAACGCATCTGCTTCAGGCAGTAATGCCACCTGGCAGCCATTCGGATTTTGGGAAAACAAGGGCCAGGTGGTGGACCAGGATGGTTTAAAGCGTTCAGATGTCCTTTATCTTTTCGAACAAAATGGTTTTACAGTTGCATTGGGGAAAGATTTTTTTTCCTTCCAGTTAAGCACTAACATCGATGATCCATTAAATTCTGCTGATTTAAACGCGCACACCGCACAACAAAACGAGGAGCAACCGGCAGATTATAAGACCGGACTCATTAAGTATGAGCGGACAGACATCAAACTATTAGGTGCCAATAAGAACGCGGAGATTGCTGCCTATGGCGCCTCTGATGAAAGGAGGAATTATTACGGCCCGGCAGGAACTTCTTCAGCAATACACCATTATCAAAAAATCGTTTATAAAAACATTTATCCTGGTATTGACCTCGCTTTTTACATTGAAAGCAGCAACAGTTCAAAAAAGCCACGGTTAAAATATGATTTCATCGTTCATGCGGGAGCCGATGCGCGGACCATTCAACTTTCTTATGCCGGTGCTGCCACACCAACGATCAATGATAATGGTGAGCTCGTGTCGCTGTTTCCGCAAACAGGTTTTATAAAGGAATCAAAGCCCCTGTGCTATTTTGAGGCAGCTTCCGATTCCTTTTTTATTCCCTACCAATCTGCAGGCAGCACCATTTCATTTAAATCAGTGAAAGCTAAAAACAACAGGAGATTGACGATCGATCCTGAAATCAGCTGGAGCCTATACCTCGGTGGTAATAAAGATGAATTTATTGAAGTGCTTGAAGTGGATGGCTTAGGAAACATTTATTGTTGCGGACAAACATTTTCTTCTTCCGGCATAGTTACCTCAGGGGCTTATCAAACCATAAAAAATGGTGTATCCGATTGCTTTATTGCAAAGCTGAATCAATCCGGAGGGGTGGAATGGTGCACTTATTTCGGAGGTGAACAAGATGACTTTGCATTGGGAATGTGCCTCGATGGTTTTGGTGGGTTGTATGTTTGCGGACAATCCAACAGCCTGCTTACGATTGCAACAGCGGATGCTTATCAAACCTCCAATGGCGGCGTTTATGATGGATTTATTTCGAAGTTTGATACAACCGGTTTTTTGATCTGGAGCACCTTCTTCGGCGGAAGTGGAAAAGATCAGGCATTTTCCTGTATAGCAGATCAGTCAGGTTTGTATGTTGGCGGTTATACAGAAAGTGCAGAGCACATTGCCACCAGCGGCGCGCAACAAACTACTTATGCCGGAGCAGGCGATGCATTCATTGCCGCATTTACGCCGGCAGGCGCCATAAAATTTTCAACGTATCTCGGTGGTTCGGACCAGGACCGGGCGCATGATGTTCATCTCGATCATTTCGGAAACCTGATGGTTGCCGGTACTACTCCAAGTTCAGATGGAATTGCATTGGGTAACGTACACCAATCAACTGTAGGCGGCAATAATGATGTTTTTGTGGCTAAATATTCCAAGACAGGAATAAAGAAATGGTGTACCTACTATGGCGGCTCAAGATCAGAACGCGGGCGCGAGATCATTACAGACGGGTATGGATACATTTATGTAACCGGCCCAACAGCCAGCGGTTTGAATATGGCTACAAACGGCGTTTACCAATCATTGATTAACGGAACCGGGCCATCTACCACCTTTTTCGAAGATGCATTTCTTGCCAAATTCGACAGCACCGGCAAGCTGGTTTGGGGAACCTATTTTGGAGGTGCAAATGATGAAATTGGTTCCAGCATAAAGTGGCTTTCAAGTGGATTAATAGTTATTGGAGGAACCACGCTGAGCGACAATTTTATAAGCACCCCAGATGCCTACCAGGCAACCCGCAGCGGAAAAGGCGATGCCTTTGCGGCCATTTTTACAGACCAGGGGCAACTTACCTGGTCGTCTTATTACGGCGGACCTGAGGATGAAATTTATGATGATGGTTATGGACCTGCCTTTGATATTTACGACAACCGTCAGCTGATCTTTGGAATTTCCACCTTTAGTCCTGGACTTGGAACCATCAACAACTACACTCCTTCCACCACCTCCACCCCTGCCACTGATGCGCTGATTGTAAATATTGATCTCGGATGTCTTGATAAGTATGAACCAAATAATGTAATCACCAAACCTTATAAATTAGGTACGGTCAATACGCCTGTTTCTTTAGATGCACTAATCAATTACACGGGTGACAAAGATTTCTTCACCTTCACAAAAACATCTGACAAAGCGGTTAAGATCTATCTCAGTAACCTTGCACAAAACTGCGACCTTATACTTTACGATTCATTGTATCATCCGGTAAAAACATCTCACCATCAGGGTTTGGGCGATGAAGAACTCACGATCAAAACCATCTTCAAGGGTAAACTATACCTCAGCGTATTTAGTCCTGGCACAGCTTTTTCCGGAACATGTTATCATCTTTCTATCAAAAAAGCAGATGGACTGGTGAAGCAAGATGGCAACTACGATGCTTTTGATCAACAGTTGTTATCCATCTATCCCAATCCTGCCCACAATGAAATAACCATTTATGTAATCAGTGCGCTTAATCAGCATTCAGGAATACGAATCACCGACATTATGGGAAGAGTTGTTTTTGAACAACCCCTTACTTTACTCTTGGGAGAAAATCAGGTCGATATCAACCTACAAAATCTTCCGGCCGGTACTTATTTCGTAAAAGTTATGAATAGCGAAATTCCTATTCAGAAGCTGATGGTGAATGGTGAATAATGAACCCATTTTAGTTCATAGTTTATAACTCAACCTTCATCCTTAATCCTCCACCTTCTCCTCCACTGGCTTCGCCTCCACCTTTCTGTAGTGAATATTAAACCGGTCACCTGAAGTGAGAAAATGCACAATCAGGTTTTCAATGGAGATTGGATTTCCTTCGGGAATATCGGCAATGTTGGAATGACGAATGTGGTGGCCATCAATGATGGTTACCATACCGGAACCAATTATTTCCATGTGATTGCCGCCGGTGATGATAGTACCTGTGTCTTCTCCCAAACCTATCCCTAAACAGGATGGATTGGCGCCGATGGCCTGAACCAGCCGTGCAAAACGGCCACGTTTATCAAAATGAGAATCGAAGATCACAGCCTTGTTAAATCCAAGACCGGTAGTAATTTTTACTTCGCCTTTCAGGTGCGACCGGCCACTGTTTCCTTCATAGATCATCGTATTCGACATACCCATTGCGCCGGCGCTGGTGCCTGCCACTACAAACTCTTCCTCCTGGTAGCGGTCATGCAGAATCTGCAAAATTTCTGTGCCACCGAAAGTAGAGGTGAGCCTGTATTGATTGCCCCCTGAAAACATGACGGCATTGGCTTTCTTTATCCGCTGAATAAAATCTTTATCGGCCGCATCATCGCGGTTTCGGATGGAAATATGTCCTACATTCTTATAACCAATTTTTTCAAAAGCATTCTTGTAATTTCCCCCTACTTCCTTGGGAGAAGAAGAGGCAGTAGTGATCACTTCTATACGTGCATCATTTCCGCCCGCTTCCAGTGCAATACGTTTTAAAATTCCGAGTTCAAAAAAGTTAAGGTTGCTTCGATGTATAACTCCTAATTCCAGGTCGGTTCCTTTGTCTTCTGCTCCGCCAATAGCAATCAGCTTTCCTGCTGGATGATTCATGAATAGGTTTGGATGGTTATTGCAAAAATAACTGAACTTCATAAAAAGGCGGTGCTGCAGCAAAAATGATTTCCACATCCTCCCTTCAATAGCGTCAATTTTGGGCCTTGATCTCTAAATGCAATTTTATATTCGAAAAAATGCACATAAGATACACCCCTATTTATTATTCACATCATCTCCTAAACCGGGACAATGTAATTACCTGCCTGAAATCACCTTTTTCAAAATCAAAAAGGGAAAAAGCATCTAAAATTTTAGAAAATACTTTCAGAAAAATGTACGATTATGCACTACTGAATACCCCTGATACCTGACACCTGACACCTGACACCTCATACCTGACACCTCATACCCGACATTTAACCCCTCCCATGGAAATACTCAACATCCGCGTAATGAACGGACCCAATTACTGGTCGATCCGCAGACACAAACTGGTTGTAATGAAGCTCGACCTTCAGGAACTGGAGGAATACCCGACCAACAAAATTCCCGGATTTAAAGAGCGGTTAACAAACCTGTTTCCAAGTCTTTATGGACACCATTGTTCTGAAGGCCGTCCCGGCGGATTTTTGTACCGTGTGGAAGAAGGCACCTGGATGGGACATGTAATTGAGCACATGGCACTTGAGTTACAAACGCTGGCTGGTATGGAAGTAGGCTTTGGCCGCACCCGTGAAGCCGGTCAAAAAGGAATTTACAATGTGGTGTTCACCTATATGGAAGCGGAGGCAGGCATTTATACTGCAAAGGCGTGCGTTCGGATTGCACAGGCACTGGTGGATGGAAAAGAGTACGATCTCTCTATAGATATTCAAAACCTCCGTGAGATTCGCGAAGAATACCGGCTGGGACCCAGCACGGGTTCGATTGTTGAAGAAGCTATTGGACGTGGCATTCCTTATATTCGTTTAAACCGGCATTCCCTGGTACAATTGGGCTACGGGGTAAATCAAAAAAGAGTGCAGGCAACAGTGGCCAGCACCACAAGCAGCATTGCTGTGGAAATTGCCTGCGACAAAGAAGAAACCAAAAACCTGCTGGAGAAAGCAGAAATTCCGGTTCCGAAAGGAATGATCGGTTATGACGAGGATGATCTTCGGGACGCTATCAAGAAGATTGGTTATCCGATTGTAACCAAACCTGTTAACGGCAATCATGGAAAAGGTGCAACTACCAACCTTCGCAACTGGGAAGATGCGGTGAAAGGTTTGTCAGCAGCAAAAAAATATGGCCGCGCTGTAATTATCGAAAAATATATTGTTGGATACGATCATCGGATTCTGGTAATCAATTACAGATTTGTAGCCGCTGCAAAGCGCACGCCTGCATCTGTTTTCGGAAATGGTACTTCAACGATACGCGAGCTGATAGATAAGGTGAATGCCGACCCGCGCCGTGGTTATGGTCATGAGAAGGTACTTACTGCTATTAAGATCGATGATTTTACAATGGGTATTCTCAATGAAAAAAAACTTACGCTGGATACTATACTACCAGCAGATGAAGAATTGTGGTTGAAGCCAACTGCCAACCTTTCCACAGGAGGCACTGCTACAGACATTAGTGACCTTGTTCATCCTGATAATGTTTTCATGTGCGAACGCATCGCGCGGATCATCGGCCTTGATATCTGCGGTATTGATATCATGACTCCTGATTTGAGTCAATCCATAAGAGAAGCCGGTGGAGCTATTCTTGAAGTAAATGCAGCACCAGGCTTCCGTATGCACCTTGCTCCAACGGATGGGTTACCACGAAATGTAGCAGATCCGGTGATCAACATGCTGTATCCACCCGGAAGTTCGGCACGCATTCCGATCATCGCCATTACCGGAACAAACGGAAAAACCACTACCACACGTTTAATTGCACACATTGTAAAACAAGTTGGATATAAGGTTGGCTTTACGACTACCGATGGTATTTACATTCAAAACCAAATGATGATGCGCGGAGATTGTACAGGCCCTGTATCCGCACAGTTTGTATTGAAGGACCCAACAGTAGAATTTGCTGTGCTGGAAACAGCACGCGGTGGCATACTCCGTGCAGGACTCGGTTTCGATCACTGCGATATTGGTATTGTAACCAACGTGCAACCCGATCACCTTGGATTAATGGGCATCGACACCATTGAGCAACTCTCACGTGTAAAAGGAGTTATCCCTGAAAGTGTGTGGCCCGGCGGCTATGCGATCCTGAATGCTGATGACGACCTGGTGTATAAGATGAGAAAAGACCTGGAATGCAAAGTAGCGTTCTTCAGCATGGACGAAAAGAATCCAAGAATCGTTGAACATCTGGCCGGTGGTGGGCTTGCTGCTGTTGCTGAAAATGGATTTGTTACCATTTGCAAGGGGAGCTGGAAAATACGCGTCGATAAGATTACAAGCATTCCGTTAACATTTGGTGGAAAAGCAACCTTTAATGTGCAGAATATTTTACCTGCAGTACTGGCTGCTCATCTGCGCGGATTTAAAATTGAAGACATAAGGGCTGCCCTGGAAACATTTGTTCCGTCTCCCGCCACCACACCTGGCAGAATGAACCTCTTCCAGTTTAAGAATTTCCAGGTGCTGGTAGATTATGCACATAATTATGCCGGACTTGAACAGTTGTCAAAATTTGTTGAGAAAGTAGATGGTGCACCAAAAGTAGGCGTGATTGCCGGCGTAGGTGACCGGCGCGATGAAGACATTATTGAACTGGGACGTGTAGCAGCCCGCACCTTTGACGAGATCGTGATTCGGCAGGATAAAAACCTGCGTGGACGTTCATCTGCAGAAATCATTGAACTGATGATGAAGGGCATCAGGGATGTGGGAGGAAATAAGAAAACGACCATTATACCAAGCGAACCGGAAGCGATTGACTATGTAGTAAAAAACGGGCAGCGCGGAGCCTTCATCACAATCTGTTCTGATGTAGTGCCGGATGTACTGGATATGATCATGCGCTATAAGGAGGAGGAAGACAATGTAATGGCGCAATGAGTTTTATTGAGAATATCACTTGACTGGTAGGTCGTATGGGTGAATGGTAAATGGCTAAATCGTTAAATGGTTGTACAGAAGTGCATTTAACTAACATTGGCAACAACTTATATCCGATACCTATTAGCTGATACCTGATGCCTCATACCTAATGCCTAATGCCTAATGCCTCATACCTGATACCTGAAACCCCACACCCCACTAATACAAAAGCTGAATAACAATGTATCTTTAAAGCACCAATAACCCTACTGATATGTCTCAAGTTGCCTCCAGAAGAAAACTCATTGTATCCGATATGGCAGAAACGCTGATCGGGAGCGAAATCATTAAACTGGCCGCTGAAGTAAATGAGAAAATTAAACAGGGTGAAAAAATATTCAACTTCACAATCGGAGACTTTGATCCGAAGGTGTTTCCAATACCTCTTGCGTTGGAAAATGAAATCATTAAATCCTATCAGAACAAACAAACCAACTACCCTCCTGCCAATGGGATGTTAGAACTGAGAAAAGAAGTAAGCCTCTTTCTTGAAGAGGGTGGCATGCACTATTCACCTGATGAAATCCTGATAACGAGTGGAGGACGTCCTGCGATTTATACCGCTTACATAACCCTGATTCAACCAGGAGATGGTGTAATTTTTCCCGTGCCTTCCTGGAACAACAATCACTATTGCCATCTCTCTGGTGCACGCCCGATTATGATTGAAGCAAAGCTGGAGAATAATTTTATGCCTGCTGCAGCAGATATTAAACCTCATATTAAAGATGCAACGATGATTGCATTGTGCTCGCCACAAAATCCTACCGGCACAGTGTTTACGAAGGAAGCACTGGAAGAAATCTGCGACTTGGTGCTGGAAGAAAATGACAGGCGTGGTCACACTCAGAAACCCGTTTACATCCTGTATGACCAGATGTACTGGATGCTCACGTATGGTGAAACAGTGCATTACAATCCTGTATCACTCCGTCCGGAATTGCGCGACTACACCATTTTTATGGATGGCATGTCGAAAGCTTTTTCAGCAACAGGCCTGCGTGTAGGCTGGTCTTTTGGTCCTTCAGACCTGATAGATAAAATGAAATCTATTGCCTCACACATTGGTGCATGGGCTCCCAAACCTGAACAGGTTGCCGCTGCTCACTTTCTGAAGCTGCGAGATGAAATTCAAACCTACATGGTCGACTTTAAAGAGCAAATTGACCAGCGCCTGGTTGGAATCTATAAAGGACTGCAACAATTGAAAAGTGAAGGACATAAAGTAGATGCCATTGCCCCACAGGCAGCACTTTACCTGACTGTTCAGTTTGATTTGAAAGGAAAAAAGACGGTAGAAGGTAAGCTGCTGAAGAGTACCGAAGATATCACCTCCTACCTGCTAAATGACTGCGGAATTGCGCTGGTCCCATTCTATGCATTTGGTTCTTCACATGATGCGAACTGGTACCGCCTCTCTGTGGGTACGTGTAAACTGCGTGAAATTGAAGAATCCATTTCAAAGCTGAGAATGGGCTTGGAAAAGCTTTCATAAAAAAGGAACCTCCACGCAGCGTTGAATTGCGCGGAAAAATTTTGTACCAAAGCAATATTAACGGGATCTATCCTGTAAGTAATTAGAAGTTATCTTAAAATAGCTGACGTCATCCTGAATTTATTTCAGGATCCGATATTAATATAGAGAGATGCTGAAATAAATTCAGCATGACGGCTTAATGGAACATTTTGAGAAAACTTACTGCTTCAGTTATTTCAAGATCTCAAGGATTGGTTTGCAACTTCAGTTTTATATTCGTTCCTCCAGCAAACTGTAAATATTGCTTACAATCGATTTTTTAAGGTCATAACAATCGGTATTCAAATCTTACCGCTTTTTCTATTCACGATGTATTAATATCTAATTTTGCCGCCTGTTAAACTATTAAATGAAAACACCACTTAAGAAATTGATCGTAATGATCGGGATACTGCTATTGGCTCATTCCGTAATTGCGCAATCAACCTGGTCGCCTGCCGAATCGCTCGGTAATGGCGCAACGCCAAGATATAATGCCTGCGGTATGTCAATCGGCAACAAGGGATATCTCGGAACCGGTTTCTTCAATTCCAATTTTTACAGTGATTTTTTTGAATATGATGTAATGGCGAATTCCTGGTCACAGAAAGCTGTTTTTGCTGGTGGCAACAGGTCTGGCGCCACCAGTTTTTCAATTGGCACCAAAGGATACATTGGTTTGGGATATGACGGACTTAACTATAAAAGTGATTTCTGGGAATACGATCCTTCCAATGACAGCTGGACGCAAAAAGCAGCTTTTGCAGGTGTAGCACGTTCCGGCGCTGTTGGCTTTTCAATTGGTTCTAAAGGATACGTCGGAACAGGGTTTAGCGGAACAGTTCGCAAGAATGATTTTTGGGAGTATGATCCTGCAAGTAATTCCTGGACACAAAAAGCAAATTTTGGAGGAGTAGGCCGTTCTGCTGCCGCTGGATTCTCTATCGGAACAAAAGGCTACCTTGGAACAGGTTACGACGGTACTTCAAGGAAAAATGATTTCTGGGAATTTGACCAGGCAGGCAATAGCTGGACCCAAAAGGCAAACTTCGGTGGCACCGCACGCTCCAATACGGTTTCATTTGCAATCGGGTCGAAAGGATATATAGGAACAGGTTTGGATGGTGGTTATAAAAATGATTTCTGGGAATACAATCCAACCAGCAATACATGGACTGCTAAAGCAAATTTTGGCGGAGCAGGCAGATATAATGCATCAGGTTTTTCGATTGAGGCCAAAGGTTATATAGGAATAGGCTTTGATGGTACCGCTTCAAAATACGACTTCTGGGAATATGACCAGGTCACAAACAGCTGGATACAAAAATTTATTTTCGGTGGATTTGCCCGGACCGGAGAAACTTCATTTTCCATAAGTACTAAAGCATATATGGGTACAGGATATGATGGTAGCAACTACAAATACGATCTTTGGGAATATGATGCGCTTACAAATGTATGGACACAAAAAGCAAATCTGCCCGCTACCGGACGAACCGGTGCCATTGGATTTTCTATTAGTGATAAAGGGTATGTTGGAACCGGTTATAACGGTAGTTATCTGAATGATTTCTGGGAATACGACCCGACCACCAATAGCTGGCTGCAAAAAGCAAATTTTGGAGGAGTAGCCCGGCAGGAAGCAACCGGATTTTCGATCGATACAAAAGGATATGTGGGAACCGGTAATTCTGGAAGTTCAAAAAGTGATTTCTGGGAATACAATCCTTCCAATAATTCATGGACACAGAAAACGAATTTTCCCGGAGGCGCAAGACAGGAAGCAACCGGATTCGCAGTTAACTCAAAAGGTTATCTGACAACAGGTGTCGATAACGATGAAACGTATTACGATGACCTGTGGGAATATGATCCTGCAGCAAATGCATGGCTGCAGAAACCGGATTTTCCCGGAAGCCCGCGAAGAAATGCTGCTGCTGCAGTTTTAAATGAAATGGGTTATGTCTGCACTGGTTTTAGTGGATCAGGCCTTAATGAATCCGATACATGGGTTTACGATCCTGCTATCAATGTATGGAACCGTAAAGCGGACTTTTCAGGAAATGCCCGCAATGGATCAATTATGCTTTCGGCAAATGGATACCTATGGCTTGGCTTTGGAGATGATGGTGCCATTTATAAAAATGACTGGTGGAAATTTAATTCACAAAACATCATCTCACTTCCCTCCACTTCTTTTTGCGAAGGAGCATCATTTTCAATCATCTTTAATGCTGCAAATTACCTCTTGAATGGAAATCTGTATACGGCACAACTATCAGATGCCAATGGAAATTTTGGAGCTCCAATCACCATCGGAACATTAGCCGGAACCACTTCAGGATCCATTGCTGTAACACTTCCAACCGGAATGACTGCTGGTAGTAATTACCTCGTGCGAATCACCAGCAGCAAACCCTCCCAGGTGCTTATCACTTCTACCCCATTCACCATTAATACCTTTGCGTCCATAACAAGTTGTCCCTCCAATGTATTTTCACCTGCATCACCGGGAAGCTGCAGTGCAATAGTGAACTACAATGAAGCTTCGGCTTCGGGCATGCCGGCACCTCAAATAATTTATTCACAGAATCCGGGAACAACATTCTCTTCAGGCAATACCAACGTTATCGTAACAGCAACCAATACCTGCAGTGTTGCCACTTGCAATTTTTCAGTAACCGTTACTGACAAGGAACTTCCAACTATCAGTTGTCCTTCCAGCGTTATTGTAAACGCAGGTGCAGGGCAATGTTCAGCAACCGGTATAAATCCCGGCACACCTGCTACTGCGGATAATTGTGGCGTTGCATCTGTTACCAATGATATCCCGGTTTCTTTCCAGGTAGGCAACACGTTTGTTAACTGGACCGTCACAGATGTAAATGGAAATACAAATACCTGCACACAAACAATAACTGTAAATGACAATCAATTTCCGGTTATCAGCGGATGTCCTGCGAACATTGTTACCTGTTCAAACCCTGTTTCATGGGTTCTTCCTTCTGCAGCGGATAACTGTGGCATTGCTTCATTCACCAGCAACTTTAATCCCGGATCCACCTTTCAGAATGGCGTTACTAATGTTACCTATACAGCTACCGACATCAATGGAAAGATCAGCACCTGTAGTTTTACAGTCACCATCACCACGGCTTCCTACACCATTGCGGCTTCAGGCCCTATCACTTTCTGTAAACCAGGCAGTGTAACACTCACAGTTTCTCCTGCGGCAAACACTTATCAGTGGTATAAAAAAACGAGTGCAGTAAGTGGTGCTACTCAAATCAGTTATAGCGCAACGGCCTCAGGAAATTACTCTTGCAAAGTAACGGGTGCATGCGGGACAATAACGTCGAATAAAATAAACGTTACCGCAAATCCAAAACCGGATGCAATCATTTCTCCTGCAGGAACCGTAAATATTTGCAATGGGCAAACTGTTGTATTATCAGCAAATACCGGTAGCGGGCTTACCTACAAATGGCAGAAGGGCAGTAGCAATATCTCCGGTGCCACCAACAGCACGTACCTTGTTTCGCAGGCAGGTACCTATAAAGTTACTGTTACCTCTCTTGGATGCACTAAGACTTCAGCAGCAACCACAGTTAATGTTATGTGTAAAGAACAGGGTGCAGTGAAAGCAAGTGAATTGAATATTTTTCCGAATCCGACCAATGGAAAGTTTATGGTTTCTTATTCTACCGACACTGAAAGTGTACAGCGCATCCAGGTTACAAATATTGTTGGACAGGTAATCGATGCAAAAGAAATAGCTTCCGACAGCGGAACCATCTCTTTCGATCTGGATAAACAGCCTGCGGGAATTTATTTCGTTTGCCTGAAAAACAATTTCGGAACTACAGTGCAGAGACTGGAAATCGTACATTAGTTTTCATCGTAAACCGAAAAAGTAAAACGGTTACTTCCACAAATAATCTGATCTTGTAAAAAAAATAGTGTGTCACATCACGATCCCCACCTCGCTTCACGGGTTATAAATAAAATGCTGGAGCAGGATACTTATGGTAAATGGCTGAATCCAACCATCCAAAAAATTGAACCCGGCTATTGCCTGATGACAATGAAAGTGCGTCCTGAATTTTTAAACGGAGTAGGAACCGTACACGGCGGCATAGTATTTGGGATTGCAGATACCGCATTCGCTTATGCAAGCAACTCTCATAACAGGATTGCTGTGGCACTGGATGTTTCTATCTCCTATCCGAATGCAGGACAACCGGATGATGAATTTACAATAGAAGCAAAGGAAGTTTACCTCGGAGGAAGAACAGCTATCTACCAGGTGATCGTCACCAATCAGCAGCAGCAGCTGATCGGGTTATTCAATGGAACTGTTTACAGAACGCAAAAGAAATATTTTGAAGAGGGTATGTAGCCGGAAAAAGAATTCAAAAAATTAAGGTGACCTATGTCTGTTAAACCGGAACATAAAGCCGTTAATTACCTTCGCTTTTTCAATTGATTGATCCATATGTTGCAAATCCATAAAATGAGAAAAGCTCCCACTCCTATTGCTGCATCCACGAGCGACCAGAAAAATGGAATGTCGCGAAACCGTTCTGCAACCAATGCCATTACAATGGTAAGCGCTGAAGCAATCATTCCCCAAATCACCACCCATTGATTTTTAACAGGGTCAAGCAATGGCCCGATAAAAGCCAGTGCAATCAATACATGTGCAAAGCCCAGCCAATCATATCCATACAATACTAGGGGATACTTCTCACTGGTTTCACTAATGGCGAGGTGCACCTTATCAAACCAATCGACCAAAAATGTGGGAAGATCTTCTCTGAACTGAAGTACAAAATTCAATTCTGTTTGCAACGGAATGGCGGATAATCCGCTTACGATCAGTCCTCCAATCGTGAGCAGTAATGCAAGCCGTATTTTTTTTCGAAGGCCATTGTTCGCATGATAATTCATAGCAAAAGCATTTTATGGTATGGGAAAAATAAATAAAAAAGAGGAGTTAAACGAAGTATCAATAAGGCTATTCCATAAAGAAGAAAAAAAGACTTTCTTTTGAGGATGCAATATTCACTTTATGCACGAAGAAAAACATTTTGAAAGCCCTGCAGTGGTAAAGGACATTGTGATTGGAATGGCTGATGGGCTCACCGTTCCATTTGCACTGGCGGCCGGTTTAAGTGGTGCGGTAGATTCTAATACGATCGTGATTACAGCGGGCATAGCAGAAATAATAGCCGGATCAATCGCGATGGGACTGGGAGGTTACCTGGCCGGGCGAACGGAAGCCGACCACTACGATGCTGAATTGAAACGTGAATATGATGAAGTGGAAGTTGTGCCGGAACGCGAGAAGCAGGAGATCCGTGAGTTACTTTCTGCGTATGGCATTTCTGCGACAGCCCAGGCCATGGTAGCGGATGAGTTGGCGATGAAGAAAGATAAGTGGGTGGATTTTATGATGAAGTTTGAGCTGGGACTGGAAAAACCTAAAAGTAACCGGGCGAAAAAAAGCGCGTTCAATATTGCAGCCTCTTATGTTGCCGGAGGATTTATTCCATTAAGTGCCTATTTCGTTACTTCCCATCCGGAAGAGGGATTACCGATCTCTGCAGTTATTACCCTGGCGGCATTGT